>MTNL01000167.1 GCA_002010365.1 Candidatus Acetothermia bacterium JdFR-50
GGTGTGGTGGGTCCGCATGGTGAGCTGGGTCCCGGGCTCGCCTATGGACTGGGCGGCGATGATCCCCACCGCCGTCCCCAGCTCCACCAGCCGGTGGAACGCCATCTCCATCCCGTAACAGAGTTGACAGACCCCCTCTTGGGTCTTACAGGTCATGGGGGAACGGATGACGATCCGGGGGCGAACCCTGATCCTCTTCACCCCTGCGCCGCGCAGGTCCTCCAGGAGCTCCGGGGTTAGGGTCTCATCGCGGCGCACCAATACCGCCCCGGTCTCGGGGTGCCTTATGTCCTCCACCACCTTCATCCACCCGATACGCTCCTCGATACCCTCCTCCTCCAAGGAGACCTCCGCCTCCATCGTCCCCAGCCTCTCGGCGAGTTCCCTCCCAATGAGGACGTTGCGCTCCACGATCACCTCGCCCGTTCGAGGATCACGTACGGGCTCGGCGGTGACGCGGCCGTAGATCCTCTCGGCGATGGTCTCCATCACCTCGCCGGGTGAGAAATAGAGCGGGTCGATCTCGATCCCCTGACGGGTGCCGCAGTCGTGCTCGCGGACCACCACGTCCACACAGGCGTCCACCAGCCTCCGGGTGAGGTACCCCGCCTCCGCGGTGCGCAGGGCCGTATCGGCATTCCCCTTGCGGCCTCCGTGGGTAGAGATGAAGTACTCGAAGATGGAGAGGCCCTCGCGGAAGTTGGCGATCACAGGCCACTCGATGATCCGGCCCTTGGGATCCACCATGAGGCCCCTCATCCCCGCCAGCTGCTTCACTTGGTTCACCGAGCCCCGTGCCCCGGAGGCCACCATCCCCCAGACGGGGTTGAAGGGGTTCTTTGAGAGGTTCTGCATGGTGGCCTTCTCCAGGCGGTCGGTGGTCTCCCGCCAGATCCGGATCACCGTATCCCGCCGCTGCTCGGCGGTGGCGAAGCCGCGAAGGTAGAGCTTCTCGATCTCCTCGATCTTCCGCCGGGCCTCCTCGATGATCTCCCATTTGTTCGGCGGAACCTCACAGTCCACGAGCGAAATGGTGAGGCCGGAGAGAGTGGCGTACTTGAACCCAAGCTCCTTGAGTTTATCCAAAAGCTCGGCGGTGCGTTCCCAGCCGAAGCGGAGGTAGCTCTCCAGGATGAGCTTCCGCACGTATTTAGAATTGAAGGTAGCCTGGTAGTCCCGGAGCTCCTTGGGGATCACGGAGTTCAAGATCGCCCGGCCCAGGGTGGTGTCGACTAGCTCCCCGTCGATCCGGATCTTTATCGGGACATGCATGTCCAGCTGCCCTAACTCGTACGCCTTGATGGCCTCCTCTAGGCTACGGAAGGCCTTGCCCTTGCCTTTTCCATCGGGTTTTTCCACCGAGAGGTAATAGAAGCCGTACACCTGGTCCTGGGTGGGTACGGCCAAGGGGTTCCCGTGGGCCGGGGAGAGGATGTTCCGCGGGGCCATCATGAGCTGCTTGGCCTCCTTGACCGCCTCCTCGGAAAGGGGGAGGTGGACCGCCATCTGGTCCCCATCGAAGTCGGCGTTGTAAGGGGGACAAACATGGGGGTGGATCTGGATAGCGTCCCCGTCCACCAGCACCGGCTCGAACGCCTGGATGGAAACCCGGTGGAGGGTCGGGGCGCGGTTGAGGAGTACCGGATACTCCTTGATAAGCTCCTCCAAGATGTCCCACACCTCCGGGATCTCCCCGGCCAGGGCCCGGTTCTTGAGCTCGTCGTAGTTGGCGAACTGGACGTGGGGGTAACGCTCGGTGAGGTAGCGGATGATGAAGGGCTTGAAGAGCTCCAGGGCCATCTTCTTGGGGAGACCACACTGGTGGAGCTTCAGCTTGGGGTTCACCACGATCACCGCCCGGCCGGAGTAATCCACCCGGCGGCCCAGGAGGTGCCTCCGCATGCGGCCGTGTTTGCCCTGGATCCGCTCGGAGAGGGACTTGAGGGGACGGTTGTCGCGACCGCGGATGGGGTTGTCCTTCTTCTCGTTGTGGATGAGAGCATCCACGGCCTCCTGGAGCATCCGCCGCTCGTTCCGGAGGATGATCTCCGGCGCCCCCATCTCGATGAGCTTCTTCAAGCGATTGTTGCGGTTGATGATCCGCCGGTAGAGATCGTTCAGGTCGGTGGTGGCGAACTTCCCACCCTCCAGCTGGATCATGGGGCGAAGCCCGGGCGGAAGGACTGGGATCACGGTGAGGACCATGTTCTCGGGACGGTTGCCCGAGCGGCGGAGCTGCTCCACCACCTCGAGACGATGGAGGATCCGGCGGCGCTCCCCCTGGTTGGCGGTGCGGTCCAGTGCCTCCCAGAGCTCCTCCGACAGCGTGTCTAGATCCAGGTTGGCCAGAAGTCCCTGGATTCCCTCGGCCCCGGTCTCCGCCACGAATCCGCCGGGGTAGGCCCGCTCATAGGCCCGCTTCTCCAGGGAAGTGATCATCTGACCGAGCTTGAGGGGCACATCATCCCGCAGGACCTGGACGACGAGATAGGTGAGGTAATCCACGGTCTCCCGGATCTCTTCACCCCGGAGACCCTCGTAGTGGGCGGAGAGCATCTCGAACATGGATTGGGAACAGACCTCCCCCGCCGGGCGCTCGAAGAGGAGTTCGCCTTCCTGCACCTCGTCCCCGTCCTCCACATAGATCTCCGCGTCGGTGGTCGCGGGAAACTCATGCTTCCCTATCTTTACAACGCGGAACGTCTCGCCGTTTTGAAGCTTGCGCTCCTCCGTCTCCACCCGACCCGCTTCGGGGGCGCGGACCTCCGGGGCGTCGGTGACCAGGATCGCTTGCTCCACTTCGAAGGAGAAGATGGAGGAGAGGATCCGGACCTCGGTTTCGTAGAGGGTTTCCCCGGGTTTCACCTTGGGGCTTGCGGACTGGGTCACGATGAAAAGCCTCTCCCGGGAGGTCTCGGGCTCGTAGTAGGCGATACGCCGGAGATCCCGGCGCTTCATCCCCAGGAGTCGCGAGAGAGGGCTGGAAACTCCTTTGAGATACCAAAAGTGAACCACCGGGCTGGCGAGCTTGATGTGGCCCATGTTGATGCGCCGGACCTCGGAGGTGGTGACCAAGACGCCGCATTTCTCGCAGGTGACCCCCTCGTATTTGCGGCCCTTGTACTTACCACAGGCGCACTCGTAGTCGTTCTCGGGGCCGAAGATCTCCTCGGCGTAAAGTCCCCCTCGTTCGGGTTTGTGGGTGCGGTAGTTGATGGTCTCGGAGTTGGTGACCTCTCCCTTGGACCAGGAGAGGATCTCCTCGGGGGAAGCTAACCCCAAACGGATTTTCTTGATATCGTCGCCGGATATCGGCATGCCCCTCTCACCTCTCCTCTTTTCGTGCGGGCCTTCGCCGCGGGTCAGTCCTTCCCCTTGCCGGCGGAGGACTCCTTTTTGTTTTCCTTGCGTTTATATTCTGTGGTATAAAAGCCGCTGCCTTTATAGATCACCCCGAAGCGGGGCAGCAGCCTCTCCACCTCATTCCCCCCACAGCTGGGGCAGGCGACGCGGTCCCCATCGCCCCAACCCACGAGCTCGCGGAACTCGTTGCCACAGCTGATACAACGGAAACGATAGATCGGCATAATACCTCCTCGTTTCGCCTCAAGCTTTGGGGGTCTAAGTGGATTCAACTCGCACAATCAATCCAAGTATACCAATCTCACTTCGGAGTTCAACCGGGGAAGGCGCAGCCTCTCCAGGTAGTCCCAGTCAAGAGGATGCACGTAAACGTAATCCAACTCATCGGAGAGCTCGTGGCGATAGGCCACCTTCACTTCCTCCCCGGGCTCATAACCGCCCAAAGCGGCGATGATCCGGGCGCAGAGCTCCAACAGTCCTTGGGTCTCCGCGGCCGAGAGCTCCTCCCTGAACCGCACAAGCCCCAGGGGAGAGTGGGGAACCTGGATGTAGAGGCGCACGTCATCAGGGAGGAAGAAGCTCTGCAACTCCCGACGTTCTGCGGGGGAAAGGGCGGCCACCATCACGAACTCCTCCGCGGCGAAAACGTGGGGGAACTGCATAAGCCAGATGGTGTTCAGGTTCACAGGGCCCCGGCGCAGGAGAGTGAACACCCGCGCGGCGAAACCCTCGTCTTCCAAGGGGCAAGAATCGGGCTTCCTCCACTCCGGCACAGTGAGGCCAAGTTCCCTAGCCAATTCACGAAGCACCTCATCGGCGTTTCCACGCAGGGAAAGGCGCGGAATCGCGTGCAGGCCATTCCCTGAGAGCTCCACGGGCGGAAGAAGGGCGGAGGAGAGGGGGCGGAACACCTTTCCCTGCAGTCCTACTAGGGAATCCAGATGGAGGAGATCCCTGACCTCCATGCCCCCCCGGCCCACTATCTCGCCGGTAACCAACAGGTCGTATTTCTTTCGGCGCATGATCCGCGCGGCCTTATGCAAAAGCAGGGACCGACACGCCCCACAAGGGAAGGGGAGACCCCGCCCCACCATCTGATGCCAGATGAGGCTGTACTCTCGTTTGAGTCCGCACGAGCTGAAACCGAACTCCGGAAAGAGACGCCGCGCCAGCTCTTTGACGGCTTCGGCGGAATTCAAGAAAGGGGTACGCACGTATAAAAGATCAACTTGCCATTCGCGCCCCGTGGCCAACAACTTCGCGGCCACTGTACTCGCCAAGCTCCCCGAGTACAGGACCAGGGCTCGGGGCAATCCCACCTCCTCAGTCGATGACGATCATGCCGTACCGCCCACTCCCCAAGTGAAACAGCACCGCCGGGGTATCCCCTTCCTCCCGGTTGTAGAAGACCACGAAGGACTTCCCGGAGGACTCCAACTCCATCACCGCCTCCTCCGGCGTCATGGGTTTCTTTAGCTCAGGTTCCATACGGACAATTTGAGGAGCGGTAGAAGGGACCTCTTCCCCAGCGAAATCGGGATGATCCCGCCGGGGTTCCTCCTTAAGCATCTCCTTGTAGCGGACGAGCTGGCGTTGTAGCTTGTCCATGGCTTGATCAATGGAGGCGTACATGTCCCCTGTTTCCGCCACCGCCTTCACGACCTTGCGGTTGACCAGATGTCCGATGAGCTCGGCTCGATGTCGCTCCTTCTCCACCGAGAGGATCACATCCAAGCTGATGATCTTGTCGAAGTACCTGTTTAAGTGCTCGGCCTTCTTTTGCACATACTCCCGAATGGCACCGGAACCCGACACGTAACGCTCCTGTATCCTTATTTGCATCCAAATCCACCTCTTGCTGAGATAACATAGCGGGGTGATTAAGTGGTGTCAACCCTTTAAGGATTTTTCCCACACAAAAAGGACAGAGACCAACCGAAACTCGGGGTTTACATTTAGGTTATAAACCCCAAATCACTTGTACCCAGTTTTCCTACTTACGGATCCCAGTTCAACTTGGGGAAAGCGAACACGGAGAGGGGGAAACGGTCCACCTCGTCAATGTAAATCCGATAAGGAACATCGGCGATACCATCGCCATCTTCATCCGGGGCGGAAAAACCGTCCCAATAGTTGCCCCTTTCCCCTTTATACCAAATGTTACCACCCTCGGACCTCACCGCTGCCCGGCAGAAGAAACCGTTTCCCACAAAAAGGTTGTCCTTCGAGCCTACCTCAAGGAGCACGCCCAATTCCGCGGAGAGGTAAGAATCCCTGAGTTCCGTCCCCGTGGTCCCGGTAAACCAAATGCCCACCCTAGCATCTTCGATCCAAAGGGATCCGAAGCGTAATGCCTGGGAGAAGAGAAGTCGGATAGCATCGGTACATTCCATCAGCTTCACCCTCTCGATCCAGATATCGCGGCTCAAGGAGATCATAATCCCAGTGGGTGCTCCTTTGATGAAGACGTCCTCGATGCGACCGTTCCTTGTGGTCTCGATCTTTATCCCCGCCACCCGGGAACCCAATATCTCCACGTCCCGGATCACGAAGGGCCTGGTCACACCCCGGATCTGGATGGCGAACGCGGCGTCGGTGACCTCGATCTTCCAACCCGCGATCACGTAGGGATCCTCGGGGGTGCCGCTGCCGCCGATGACCCCGTTCTCTCGGGTGAACTCCAGATCGGAGAGGATACGTATCGGCCCCCGGGCTTCCCGGGCTAAAGCCAAACCGCTGACCAGGAGGACGAACAAAACCGCCCAACCTACCTTTCGCATGGCCATCGGGCCCAAAGGTACCGCTTGCGGCTCCGGGGAAACAGGCCTTTTGTCCCTCCGGGGAGTAACGTCCATAACCCCCCGAGGTCCGTTATCTCCGCCACAGGGTGAAGGCGAGGCTCAAAAGGGCGGAGAGGATCAGCATGGAGGTAAAGGGGATGTAAATCACATAATGCTCACGCTCGATCCTAATGTCACCCGGCAGACGTCCCAGAAAAGGAAGCTTTCCCATGAAGAAAAGCCCCACAACCACCAAAACCAACCCCGTTATCACCAGGAGCTTGCCTAGCGGGGAAAAGCCGTCCATCGCTATAATGATACAACACCGAAGCGAAGGAGGGCGGGATGAACGAAGTACTGCGTGCCATTCGTGAACGGCGTTCGATCCGGATGTTCAAGCCCGATCCCGTCGAGCCCGAAAAGATCGACGCCATCCTGGAGGCCGGCCGATGGGCCCCTTCGGGGAGGAACACCCAGCCCTGGCGGTTCGTGGTGGTGGAGTCCAAGGAGAAACGGGAGGAATTGGGGCGGCTCGTCACCCAGATGGACATGGTGCGCACCGCCCCGGTGACCATCGCGGTGCTTTTGGATACCACCGCGGGCTACGATCGGGTGAAGGACCTCCAGGCCATCGGGGCATGTGCCCAGAACATCCTCTTGGCCGCCCACTCCCTGGGGCTGGGGGCCTGCTGGATCGGGAGGGTGAAGGACGACCAGGTGGAGAAGGTGCTCGGTGCCAAGGAACACGAGGAGCTCATGATGTTGATCCCCATCGGTTACCCCGCCGAGCGCCCGCCCGAGCGCGATAGACTCCCCTTGGATTCGCTGGTCCGAAGGATCTGAGGCAAAGAGGACCCTGCAATAAGGCGGCCCCGGCGACAGCCGGGGCCGTCGCCCTTTACGTACCTGGACAACGGGCGGCCACGTCGAGCGGGAGTTCCTCTCGGGAAAAGGTACGCTCGAAATGGATCCTAAATGCCCCGGCGAGCCGTTTGGCTTGATCGCGGTACCCTTCCCTGTTGCGCCAGGTGCGCTCTGGAAAAAGGACTTCTTCCGGAACCCCAGGACACTCCGTAGGGACTTCCAAGTGGAAGAGGGGGTCCTTGCGGTACTCCACGGCCTCGAGTTCCCCCGAGATGGCCGCGGAGATTATGGCCCGGGTGAGGACGATATCGATCCGCTTTCCCACTCCGTACGGCCCTCCGGTCCAACCCGTATTGACCAAATATACCCGTGAGCCGTGTGATCTCATCTTCTCGCCCAACATCTCCGCGTAGACCCGGGGACGTCGCGGCATGAAGGGCTCCCCGAAGAACCGGGAGAAGGTGGCCACGGGTTCCACCACCCCGGTCTCGGTGCCGGCAAGTTTGGAAGTGTAGCCCATCAGAAACCAGAACATTGCCCCCGCGGGGTCCAGCCGGGCGATGGGCGGGAGGACCCCGTAGGCGTCGGCGGTGAGGAAAAAGATCACCTGGGGATGGCCGCCCTGAGCCTCAGGCGCCACCCGCGGGAGGAAGCGGAGGGGATAAGAGGCCCGGGAGTTCTCGGTGAGGCGCCGGTCCGCGAGGTCCACCCTCCCATCGGGGTAGACCATGGCGTTCTCCAAGATCGCCCCATGCTCCAGGGGAGGAGCCTTATGCATCACCGCCCACCAGATCCCGGGTTCCTTTTCCGGGGAAAGATCGATGAGCTTGGCGTAGCACCCCCCCTCGAAATTGAAGATCCCGAGCTCGCTCCAGCCGTGTTCATCGTCACCAATGAGGAAACGGGCGGGATCGGTGGAGAGGGAGGTCTTCCCCGTCCCCGAAAGACCCAAAAAGAGGGCCACATCCCCGTCCCCTCCCACGTTCGCCGCACAGTGCAGCGGCAAGACTCCTACTTCCGGGAGAAGGAAATTCATCACGGTGAAGAGGAGCTTCTTTACCGAACCCATATAGGCTGAACCGAACACCACCCCGGACCGGCGGGAAAAATCCATAACCACCGCTATATCGGCGGTGCGTCCGGCTTTGGAATCGAAGCGGAGCTTTCCCGCGTACTTGCGCGGGTCCAGCTTGTCGTAGGGGAGGACCAAAAGGTCGAAGGGTTCATCGCCTAGAGCCGAAACACCTTCCCCGTGCACAGGCCGGAAGAGGTTGTCGGCGAAAAGGGCGTGAAGGGCCCTGTCGGTCACCACCCGCACCCGTAGGGAGTAGCGGGGCTCGGCCCCCAGAGCCCGCTCCACGAGGTAGAGGCGCCGTTTCCGCCGCAGAAGGACGAGGGCATCGTGGCGGATTTCCGCAAAGACCTCCGGATTCATGGGATTGCAGTAGGGGGAATCCCAGTCCACCGCGGCGTGGACCTCGGGACGGTCCACGATATAGGTGTCCTCGGGGCGGCGGCCGGTGGATTCGGGCGGGGTCCAGGTGGCCAAGGCCCCGGACTCGGTCACGATGGCCTCCCGCCGGCGGATCGCCTCCGTGATCAGCTCCCGACGGGGTGGATCGATCCAGACGTCCGGGTGTTCCCCCAGGAGCCGA
>MTNL01000008.1 GCA_002010365.1 Candidatus Acetothermia bacterium JdFR-50
GGTATCGGTGTCCACAGCCATCGCCGCCCGACGGGGCTTCCTCATCCGGGACCGTACTGCGTTCGAGCGGGCCCGGGAACTCCAGGCGGTGGTGTTTGACAAGACCGGGACCCTCACCTTGGGGCAGTTCGGGGTCACCGATGTGGTGGCGCTTTCCGACCTATCGGAAGAGGAGGTCCTGAAGCTCGCGGCGGCGGTGGAGTCGCGCTCCGAGCACCCCATCGCCGCAGGGATCGTGGCCGCGGCGAAGGCGCGTGGGATCGGGATCCTGGAGCCCCAAGACGTCAAGGCCATCCCCGGTCGCGGAGTCGAGGGGCGATTGGACGGGCAGGTGATCCAGGTGGTGAGCCCTAGTTACCTCGCCGAGCAGGGGCACGATCCGGCCGAGGAGCGGGTGGAGGCGCTCGCGGCCCAGGGGAAGACGGTGGTCTACCTCCTGGTGGACGGGAAACCGGTGGGGGCCATCGCCCTCGCGGACATGATCCGCCCCGAGTCCCAGGAGGCGGTGGAACGGCTCAAGGCCATGGGCATCAAGGTCCTCATGCTCACTGGCGACGCGCAAGAGGTGGCCAAGTGGGTGGCCGGAGAGCTAGGGCTCGACGACTACTTCGCCCAGGTCCTCCCCCACGAGAAGGCCGAGGTCATAAAGAAGGTGAAGGAGAAGGGCCTCACGGTGGCCATGGTGGGGGATGGGGTGAACGACGCCCCCGCATTGGTGGAGGCGGACGTGGGGATCGCCATCGGCGCCGGGACCGATGTGGCCATCGAGTCGGCGGACATCATCCTGGTGCGAAACGACCCCCGGGACATCGCCGCGGTGATCGGGCTCGCCCGGGCCACCTACGGGAAAATGGTGCAGAACCTGGGTTGGGCCACGGGATACAATGCCTTCGCTATCCCCATGGCCGCGGGGGCGATGTATCCGTTGGGTGTATTGCTTTCGCCCGCGTTGGGCGCGGCGCTTATGGCCCTCTCCACCGTGATCGTCGCCATAAACGCGCGTCTGCTAAAAGGTTGACGGCGAAGGGGCGCGGGAGCGGCCCTTCGCTCCATGCGCCCTGTCCAGGGGAGGTGTAGTCCGTGCGGAATGCCGGTGCTCAAAGCTTCCCTGGCATTGCTCGGAGAGGCGGTCTTGGCGGGGACCTTCGGTTTCTGGGCGATGGAGAAAGGCCTCGGGACCTTACTCGATTCGTTTTACTTCACGCTCGTTACCGTGGCCATGGTGGGCTAGGGGGACATAGCTCCCCGGACCGCGGCTGGGATCATCGTGCTTGGGGTGGAGGCGGTCTTGGCCACGGTTCAGGTCGGGGTCGAGTCGTTGGTGGGGAGAAGGATCAGGGAGGGGCTCAGTTTGCCGGATAAAACCACGTTGAAACGGAGACATTTTATCGTCTGCGGTTTCGACGTTGTAGGCCAGGTGGTCGTCCGCCATTTGCAGAAGGCCGGCGTGGGCTTCGTTGGTCATCGAATGGGACGAGTCCAAAGTGGTACGGACAGTGGAGCTCGGGTTGCCGGTGATGAAGGGCGACACCCGGGAAGAGGGGGTCCTGAAGCGGACGGATGTGGCCGCGGCGCGATGTTTGATCACCGACCGCCCTTGACGATGCGTTCAACGTCTTCGTCACTCTAGCGGCGAAACTTCTGAACCCGGGGATCCGGGTGGTCAGTAAAACCGAGTCCGAAAGCAATGCTATCAAGTTGGAGCGAACCGGTGCAGATGTGATGGTCGCTTGCCACGATGTCGGGGGCGAGGTGATGGTGGAAGTTGCGAGAAAGGAAGATAGTTGAAGAAACAGACGCTGTACAGGGATCCGGTGTGCGGGAAAAGGGTCAACCGGCAAAAGGCCCATATCGCCGTCGAATATGAAGGCTATGTTTACTGCCTCTGCTGTCCCCGATGTCAACAGGAGTTCGAGGGGGACCCGGCTAAATACGCTAAAAAGGAGTTGGGACACAAGGTTCGCAAACGGGAGCGCTGAGGGATTTCAGAAGGTCGGCAATGCGGCACCTTTCCCGCCTGAGCTGTGGGCTTCACGGCGGGCTCCTGTGGGATACAATCTTCGTATCGGGGTCAGTTTCGGGGAGTGAGTTCCATGGACGAAACGGGGTCATGTGGGCGATCCGTCGGCCTGTGTGTTGAGGAACACAGGGTGGAGTTCCGGGAACCGAGGGAATCCCTTTCGGTCTTATTGGCCCAGATCAGTCCCGCTTTCGATCCCGAGCTTCTGCGGACGCGGAGCTTGATCCGGTGTCGGGATCCCGAAAAACAGGCCAAGAAGATCATCAAGGTTATCGAGCACGCTTCCGAACATGGGGTGGATTTGGTCCTCTTCCCCGAGCTCGCCGCTCCTTTCGGCCATCTGGCGGAATTCGAGGAGGCGGTGAAGGACCTTGAGGGCGAGATGGTCATCAATCTATGTTACGAACACACCCCCCTTCGCGATCTGGTTGACCATCTTTCGCCCCAGGAGCGGGATCGCCTGGACCTAGCCGACGCCGGAGACGATTCCCGCATGGCTAATTTCTGCCGTATCCTCATAAAGACGGGGGATGAACTGCACACCTTCACACAACTCAAACTCACGCCGTTTTCCGGCGAGTTCTCTTTGTCCGCTCGGGAAACCCTCTTCTGCGGGCGTGTGCTTCACAAGTTCATCACCAACTGGGGGAACTTCCTGTTCCTGATCTGCAAGGACTATGTAGGGGAAGTGGAGGGGGAAAGAAGGATCCCAATGTTCGACTTCCTCAAGACGCTGACTGAAGGCGGTTTACATTACGTCTTCGTTTCCGCCATGAATCCGGAGCCCGGGGCCTTCGTCCATGCAGCGCGGGCGTTTTACTATATGCAGGAAAAGAGCAGCTACACCTTCACCATCCTTTTGAACACCGCGGAGTTGGGGCACACCGCCATCATCTTCCCCGCCCGTCCCCATCCAGGGATACGCCCGGTAGCCGAGGTGGAGCTCGTCCCCCTGTTCGAGGGAAAGCCCGGCTGGGGGACCCATCTCAGGTTCCCCGACAAAGGGGAGTGGGTGGTCACTGGGACACTGGTCCGCCTCGATCGGTACAGACCCCTTCCCACCAAGGAGATCTTCAGTCCCGTCTACAGGCTTTCCCGGATGGAGATCTCTGCTTTGGGTATCGAGCCGGATGTGGTGGTAAAGCCCCCTGTTGAGGAGGCCCCTCCTCGGGAGGCCCGGAAGACCCGCGTGAGCCTCCCCGTTCCCGTGACCCCCTTTGTGGGAAGGAAGGAGGAGCTCGCGGAGATGGAAGAACTGTTGGGAAATCCTTCCTGTAGGCTCATAACCTTGACCGGGCCCGGGGGGATGGGAAAAACGCGTCTGGCGTTGGAGGTGGCCAGGCGGAAGCTTTCCGCTTTTCCCCACGGAACCGCGTTCGTCCCCTTGGAACATCTGCGTTCTCCGGAGCATCTCGCCTCGGCCATAGCCGATTCCCTGGGCTTTTCCTTCTATCAAGGGGGGGACCTGAAAGCCCAGCTGTTGGACTATCTGCGGGAAAAGGAGGTACTCATAGTCCTCGATAACTTCGAGCACCTGATGGAAGGAGCTGACACGGTGGCCGAAATCCTGCACGAAGCCCCGGGGGTGAAGCTGATCGTGACCTCCCGGGAGAGGTTGAACCTCCATGGGGAGTGGTTGGTGGAGGTAAAGGGGCTCTCCCGTGAAGGCGGGGTTCAGCTTTTCCTCCAGAGCGCACGGCGGGTCTGCCCGGATTTCACTCCCTCCGCAGGAGAGGAAGGAGAGATCGAACGCATATGCGCTTCGGTGGGGTGGATGCCGTTGGCCATCGAGCTCGCTGCGTCCTGGCTCCGAGCGCTCCCGTTGGAGGAGATCGCCGAGGAGATCCAGCGAAGCATCGATTTCCTCACCTCTTCTTTTCGGGATATCCCCCCACGTCATAGAAGCTTGAGGGCCGTTTTCGATCACTCCTGGGCTCTTCTTTCGGAGGAGGAGAAGCGCGCCTTTCGTCGGCTTTCGGTTTTCCAGGGAGGATTCGAGAGAAAGGCAGCCCGGGAGGTAGCGGGGGTTTCCCTACCCGACCTTTCGGCCCTTGCGGATAAGTCCCTGCTTGCCCTGGGTCAGAAAGGGCGATACAGCCTCCATGAACTTCTGCGGGGATATGGCGACGAAAAGTTGAGGGAAGATGCAGAGGAAGAGCGGGAAACTAGAAGGAAGCATTGTTCGTATTACGCGGCGTTCGCAAAGGATCGGGCGGAGAAGCTCGGCGGGGCGGATCAAGAGGTCGCCCTCGAGGAGTTACGAGATGAGCTAGAGAACCTGAAAGCCGCATGGGAATTCGCTTTGAAGGAACTGGACGAGGATGCATTAGGGGCTTTGGCCGAGGGGCTTTTCCGGTTTTACGAGATACAGGGAAGATTTCAGGAGGGCCGAGACACTTTCGACGGTGCATTTGAGGTTTTGAGGAGGAGGAACGTCGAGGGGCCACTGCTGGCTAAGATGTTGGCACGGGCCGCATGGTTCCGGCATGCCCTCGGGGATTCCAAAGGGGCGGAGGGCCTCTTGGAGGAGGCCCTGACTCTGGTCCGGAAGACAGGGGACGGGAAGGAGCTGGCCTTCATGTTGACCTCGCTGGGCCGAGTGGCCGCGTTCTTCGGCGATTATGGGCGAGCTCGGGAGCTCCTTCAGGAGGCACTGAGGCTTTGTCGGGAGGTCGACGAACGTTTTGGGATCGTCCGGGCCCTCAACGCGCTGGGCACGGTGGCCTGGAATTCCGGGGACTATGAGGAAGCCAAGGCGTTGTACCAGGAGGGCTTGACCATCGAGCGGGAGCTCGGAGACCGGCGGGGTATGGCCATCACCCTCAACAACCTGGGAATCATCCACGGACTTTTAGACGAACTGGAAGAGGCCCAGAGGCTATTCGAGGAAAGCCTGCAGATCAGTGAGAAGCTAGGAGATCTTCCCAGTATGTCTCGATGCTTGAACAACCTGGGGGTGGTGGCGACGAAGATGAGGGACCTCGAACGGGCCAGGTCGTTCCACGAACGGGGCCTCGAGCTCGAACGGGAAACCGGAAACCGTGTTGGGATCGCCGGGTCGCTCAGCAATCTGGGAAATATCGCCTACCGCGAGGGCAGATATACGGAGGCTAAAGGGCTTTATTTGCAGAGTTTGGCAGAGCGGCGAAATCTAGGAGATTCCATGGGAGAGATAATCTCCCTTATGAACCTGAGCGAAGTGTGCTTCGCTATGGGAGAGGAATCCGAGGGTTTCGACTATCTGCTTGAAGCCCTGGAGAGGGCACTGGAGATCGGAACTGTCCCCCTGGTGTTGGGTTGTTTGGCCAAGATGGCGGGTTACTGCTTGCGCCGGGGGGATGCGGAGCGATCGGGGGAGCTTTTGGGACTTGTCCTCAATCATCCTTCCTTGGAGAGCGATGCTAAGGAAGATGCGGAGGAGGTCCTTGTCCGGTTACGTTCCGTTCTTCAACCCGAGGCGCTCGAGCAGGCCATGAAGCGCGGAAGTGAAAAGGATTTGGAGAAAGTGGCCAGGAGTTTTTTGCGCAATTGATATCCGGAGGACACCTTTAAGTTGGGATGACTCGGGACAAAGGGAAACGGCCCCAAAGAGGGGCCGTTTCTCACAGGAGGCCATCGGTTGCCCTTCAAGGCCCGGGATCCTCGGGAGGAGGCTCGTCGTCTGGGGGTGGTCCCGGATCGTCCGGGGGAGGGCCGTCATCTGGAGGCGGCCCCGAGTCGTCGGGAGGAGGTTCCTCATCCGGGGGCGGTCCCGAATCATCCGGGGGAGGCTCGTCGTCTGGGGGTGGTCCCGGATCGTCCGGGGGAGGGCCGTCATCTGGAGGCGGCCCCGAGTCGTCGGGAGGAGGTTCCTCATCCGGGGGTGGTCCCAAATCATCCGGGGGAGGTTCCTCGTCTGGGGGTGGTCCCGAATCGTCCGGGGGAGGGCCGTCATCCGGGGGCGGTCCCGAGTCGTGGGGAGGAGGTTCCTCGTCCGGGGGTGGCCCCTGGTCGTCTTCCGGAGGGAGGCATCCATCGCAAGATTCCTCGTCTTCGGGCGGAATACTTTCCTCTTGATAAGGGTTCTCCTCGGCGATGCGTTCGGTGAGTTGGATGATGTCTTCAGGGGGGAGGGAGCCTTCGGCCTGCAGGGTGTTGATTTCCTCGGAATCAAGCCCGATCTCGTTCAATACTTCGTCCGGCACCTGCTGGATCCCATGTTGCCCCGCTTCTTCCTGGAGCTTTTGGGCCAAGCTCGCGACTTCCTTCCCGAATTCCTCAAGGGAAATGGCGTTATCGAGGAGCTTTTTCTGGGCTTGGGCGAACTCCTCTTGCAGTCGCTCCAATGTTTCCTCGGGCACCCCCTGGTTCGCAAGGTATGAGGTGAGTTGCTTCACAAACGCGGCGAGGGCCGAAGTCACGTCCTCCGTGTCTATCCCTTCACTCGCCGCTATCCCTTGCATCAGTTGGAGTACCGTTCCCAATCCCACCGCGTCTTCTTGTTTCCAGGTGGAGGTTTTCCAGGTGGACTGGGGGATGATAAGGAGGGCCATAAGTGCGATGGACCAAACTTTCCGCACTCGCCTCACCTCCTCATTTTGATTTTTGCTTAAGTAACTATAATCCCGAGCGGTTGGCTGAGGCAAGGGGTGGCATGCATCTGACAGGCGAGTTCCGTTTCCTTGTGCGCTTCCCGATTTTTACCTACATTGCCGCAAAGCGGGGATCGAGGTCCTGTGTGCAGGGGGAGGTCCTAAAAAGAGTTGTTTGCGGTATCGAGTAGGGAGTTATTCATGATGGCTCGGGTATTCGTACCACCGTGTTCTTAAAGGGCTGTACCCGCGACGGCCTTTGGTATCACAACCCCGAGGAAAAATCTCTCCTTCCGGTCCTCTCCTTTGTGATACAGCGGTGCATCGGTTGTGGGGCCTGTGTCGCGACCTGTCCTTGGCATGCTATCGGCTTAAAAGGGGATCGGGTGGAGACGGACAGGTCGAGATGTAACGTCTGTGGTGAGTGTGTGAAGGCCTGTTCCACAGGGGCACGGTCCATTCTGGGTAGCACCATTCCGTTGCCGAACTCCTCGAGGAGCTGGAGCGGGATCGCGTGTTTTACGAGGTCTCCATGGGAGATATTACCTTCTTGGGAGGAGAACCCCTGTTACAGGGTGGGTTTCTCATCGCCCGCCTTCAAGCGTTCGGGGCAAGGGGTTTCCATCTGGCTGTGGACACTATCGGGGCCTATATCAAATTTCTTCCGGGTTTGAGGAAAAGACATCCGGTGTTCTTCCTTCCTTACCACCAAGTGGAGGAAGAGAAATACCGACGACTGGGGGTTCCATATCCCCTGGCGGGGCTAACACCCCTTCGAGTGAGCTCGTAGAGGAAAGGGCGAGGGCCTTCGCCGACGCGGGTTTCGGGTGCGGATCGGAGGATGACGGAACGGGTGAGGTGGTTACGGGAGCGCTCTCTGAAAGCGGTGCTCGCTCTAACGGCCGAGCGGGCGCTCATTATGACGAAGTTTTATCGGGAAAATTTAGGCAAATACCTGCCGCCCATCTTGCGAGCCCTCCCTTTATGCCCGCAAGGCGATATACATCGGGGAGGATGAGCTCATCGTGGTGGAAAGGGGCCCCAGCCCGAAACAAGTCCCCACCTACCCGGAGCTCTGCTGCCACTCCCTCCGGGGCCTGGGGATCCTGGATGTCCGGGATAAGACCTCCTGTAAAGTCCCCGCGCAGGTCTTCGAGGCCTTATGAGCAGGAAGTCATCCTCTTCTGGCGGGGGAGATCTCTGCGGGACGAGATCTTCGACGCCCTTCCGTGGGAGTGGCACGACTGTTATGGGGCGGGGATCTTCACCGAGTTCATGGAGCAGAGGGCCCCGGGCCACCCTTTTGGACCTCAAGAGAAAGATTGCCGCTTCCCTGGCCCGCCTGGATTACGAGCGGGATCCGGAGGCCCCCGGGAAGCGGGCAGAGCTTTTGGCCATGGACATCGCCGCCGATGCCCTGATCATGTATGCTCGCCGCCACGCCCAGGCCGTCCGGACCCTGGCCGAGAGGACCCTCGATCCGGAGAAAAAGCGGGAGCTTTTGCGGATTGTCGAGATCCACGAATGGGTGCCCGCCCATCCCCTTCGTGACTTCTGGGAGGTCCTCCAGGCCTATTGGTTTTATCACCTGGGGGTGATAATGGAGCTTAACGGCTGGGACGCCTTCAATCCCGGCCACCTGGACCAGCACCTCTGTCCTTTCTACGAGCGCGACATCCGCTCCGACAAGCTCACCCGCGAGCGAGCCGCCGAGCTCCGCCTCCTCCAGCCCCGGCTCAACCTCCAGCTTTCCCGGGTGTCCGCGGATGGGCCGCTTCTGGCGGCGTGCAGGGTGAGCCGCAAGGGTTACGGTTACCCCTCGATCTTCAATGCCGATGCGGTGGTGGAGGAGCTCCTGCAAGCCCTGAGGACGGGAAAGAGGTGCTGCGCCAGCTTCTGGTCAATCGAACCCCCGCTACGGGAACGACGACGATGGGGCCGATGCCTTGATGCGGCGGG
>MTNL01000098.1 GCA_002010365.1 Candidatus Acetothermia bacterium JdFR-50
AGACGACGTTCTCTTCTCTGAATGGGCGGCCCGTGCCGAAGGTTTTCCCTTCAGGCATATGGAGTGGCTGCGGGACCTTCCCCGCTTGGCCCGGGAAAGGGCCAGGGAAAGGGCGGAGAGGGAACGTGATTGGTGGGGTGGGATGAGCGGGGACATGGTCAAGTTCTTCGAGCATGTGCTGGATGCCTTGGAGAAAACGCAAAAGGGGTTCGTGGTCCAGATCGGGTTCGGCACGGGATGGGAGGGGATGACCATCGGCGCACCGCTGAAAGCCGATCCTCTCTGGCCGGATATACATCGCCGCTATGGGCTGGGGAAGGCCCCGGGAGCCAGGGGTCGTACCCCACCGGACACGTTTCCCGCTTCCCGACGGGCGGTGGTGGGGAAAGACGGGAAAGCCCGCTTCCCCCTGGGTTGGATATGGATCAAGTGGGAGATGGCGGGGCTATGAAGCTGCTCACGTTTCTGGGGACCCAGCGTTACGAGAGCGTGATTTATCACCTCCCGGATGGGCGTGAATACGAAACCCCCCTGTTCCCGGAAGCCCTGGTGGAATGGTACCAGCCCTCCGAAGTCTTTGTATTTTTAACTCCCGCTGCCAAAAAACACACGAACTGGGTAACCCTTCGAGATCGTTTAGAGCCCAAAGTGAAACTGTTCCCTGTCGATATTCCCACCGGCCGAAGTGAGGGAGAGCTTTGGCAAATCTTCGACCGTCTTACCAAGTGCTTAAAAGAGAATGATAAAGTCATCTTTGATGTGACACATGCTTTTCGGTCACTTCCCATATTGGCTTTACTTGCGGCTTCATATCTTAGAGTGGTCAAATCAATAATGCTACAAGCTATCTTATACGGAGCCTACGAGGCACGCGATGAAAGCGGTCGAGTTCCGGTTTTCGATCTAACCCCTTTCCTCTCGCTTCTCGATTGGGCTGAGGCGACTGCGAGATTCATCGAAACCGGCGATGCCAAACCGCTGGCGGAACTGCTGCACGAAGCCCATCGCCATCCGTGGAAATCCACGGCTGTCCCTCCCCAGGAACTTCCTCGACATTTGCAGAAGATCGCCGCCACGCTGGAGAACCTTTTCCACGCCCTGCTCCTTGCCCAACCATTGGAAGTGGCTGAGTACGCGGAAATACTGACGAAACAGCTAAGGAAGGCCGCTCCGGAAGCGGAAAAGTGGGCCCCGCCATTTGCATTACTACTGAAGCGTGTTGAGGAAAGCTATCTTCCCTTAACGAAAGGCGATTTGAACATGCAACTCGCCCTCGTTCGGTGGTATGTGGAACTGGGCAGGATTACCCAAGCGCTGATACTGGCCCGCGAGTGGATCATTTCCTGGGCTTGCGAATCGATGGGCGTGGATTTCCTGGATTTCCGAAAGCGCCAGGAGGTCGAAAACGCATTGAACCAAGCGGTGCAGGAAAAAATTGAATCCGGAGGGCGCAGCATATTGGAAAAGGACTCACCTGTTTTGTACCGCTTGCGCGATTTGCCCGCTTTTCGAGAACTGCTTGATGCATGGTGCGCGATTCGTGAATTGAGGAATAATGTGGCCCATTGCGGGATGCGCTCTGATGCTCTCTCCTCAAAAAACATATTGACAAATGCTCGCAAGATGTTATTCAAACTGGAAAAACTGCCCTTAGAGGAGGCGGACCGGTGATTGTCCTAAACTTCTCTCACCCACTTACGCCTGAACAATTGGAAAAAATAGAGGATCTAACTAGCCAAAAGATTTCCGTCGTGAAAGAAATACCCGTCTCGTTCGAAAACATGGGCTCATTTGTCCCTCAAGTCAAAGCGTTGGCGGATGAGTGTGCCTTAACGCCGGAGGAATGGCAGACGCAGGAGATTCTGATCGTTCCCCCTTCCCTCAACTTCATTGCCGTCACGTTGATCGCTGAGCTACATGGCAGGATGGGTTACTTCCCTCCGATCGTGCGCATCAGGCCCGTGGAAGGAGCGGTACCTCCGAAGTTCGAGGTCGCTGAAATCATTGATCTCCAGGCAGTGCGGGACAGGGCCCGAAAGGAGAGACATCCGTGATTGCGGGTCCCTACGCTGTAATCCTAAAGTTTCGTGCCCAACATGATCTCTCGCAGGCTTCTCCCGAACATCTACATGCCGCGGTCCTGGGGCTCCTTTCCCGGGGGGATAGTGCTTTGGCCAAACTCCTTCACTCCCCCAAGATGGGGCGGCGCCCTTTTTCCCTACATCCCATCGGTCCCCACGGTGAAGAGGGTGAACTTCGACTGCGGTTTGCCATCATGGCTCCAGAACTGTTCGCCCGCTTCTGGAGCCGCTGGGAAAGGCGGGGTGGCATCCCCTTGAAACTCGGTAGATCTTTCCTCGAACCGGTTTCCCTCACCTTCGATGGCCCCTGGTGCGGGAGCTGCTCTTGGGAAGATTTATTAACCACCGAACCCCGCAAGGAAGTCGAGCTCGTCTTCGCTACCCCCACGGCCTTCAAAGCCGGTGACCTCGACCTTCCCCTTCCCGTCCCCCGGCTTGTATTCGGAAGCCTGCTCAAGAAATGGAACGCCTTTTCCCCTTATCCTCTCGGCATATCCGTCCAGGAACTCGAGCGGAAGGTGGCCTTGGCTGAGGCCCGGATAGGTACCAAGATCTTTTTCGATGGCCGTTCCCACATCGTGGGTTTCGTTGGACGCGCACGGTTCCGGGTGCTGCGGGGCGCCTCCCCCGAGCTTCTCCGCGCGGTCAACTCCCTGGTCCGGTTCGCGTTCTTCGCCGGCGTGGGCCGCAAGACCACCCACGGCATGGGGCTCGTCCGGGTGATCGAGCCATGCAGGAGTTGATCCCCATTAGCCTCGTGGCCGAATACGTGTTCTGTCCCCGTTCCGCTTGGCTGGCATATGTGGCCGGTGTCTTCGAGCCGAACGAGTTCACCGTGGAGGGGGAGATCCTTCACCGCCGCGTCCACCAGCGTGGCCAAGGGAAGCGTTCGGGGAAGAAACAGTGGCGAAAGGTCCCGGTGTTTTCTTGTAGGCTCGGAATCGTGGGCTACGCCGATATGGTAGAGGAGATAGATGGTCAATTCTTTCCCGTGGAATACAAGAAAGGAAAAGCTCGTCTGCGTGTAAGCGATCAGGTGCAACTTTGTCTTCAAGCGATGTGTCTCGAGGAAATGCTCCGGTGTCCCATCGAAACCGGCTTTATATACTACGCCTCCTCGCGACGTCGTTTGGAGGTGGACCTCACCGGGCCCCTGCGCCGCCTCGCGCGCAAATCGGTCCATGGCTTCAGGGAACTTATCCGCCAGAGCGCCCCACCGCCCGCGGTCCTCTCGCCCAAATGCCACGGTTGCGCCCAATGCCCCGCCTGTATGCCGGAGACGCCCACGGTGGAGGGCAGGTTCAACTGGGAGGAGTGGCTCACATGAGCACCCTCTACGTGATGGAAAACGGTGCCACGGTCCGCAAAGATGGCGACCAGATAAAAATAGACCTCCCCAAAGGCGAGACCCTCCTCAGGATGCCCATGGAGAAGCTCGAACAACTCGTCATCCTGGGCAACGTAACCGTGACTGCCCAGGCGCTGAAGGCCCTGCTACAGCGAGGTATACCGGTAGTGTACCTTACCCAACAGGGACGTCTTCTCGGAAAACTTCAACCCTTCGAAAACAAGAACATCCCCCTCCGTTGGCACCAATTCGCCGCGGCCTCGTCCCCCAAGAAGCGCCTGGCTATATCGCGTTCCATCGTGAAGGGAAAACTCCTCAACCAGCGTACCCTCCTACAGCGAGCGAAACGTGAAGGTGTACAGGGCTTGGATGACTCCGTCCGTCAGCTGGGCATCCTGGCACGGAAGGTAGACTCCGCGGCGGACATGAACAAGGTACGGGGCCTTGAAGGGGCGGGAGCAGCGGAATACTTCCGCCAATGGCCCAAGCTCATACGACAAATAGGTTTCCGATTCCCTGGCCGTGTCCGGCGCCCACCTACCGACCCCGCCAATTCCATGCTCTCCTTTGGCTATATGCTTTTGATGAACGAGGTCTTTTCCGCATGTCATATTGTGGGATTTGATCCATACCTCGGTTTCTTCCACATGGACCGCTACGGTCGCCCCGCGTTGGCCCTGGATTTGATGGAGGAATTTCGCCCGGTACTAGTAGATTCCCTTGTCCTTTCGCTTATAAACAAGCGCGTTCTAGAACCGGAAGACTTCGAATCGGAGCTTGGGGGCGCCACCCGGATGAGGCCCCATGCGTTGAGGAAGTTTCTCGCCGCATGGGAAAACAAACGTCGCACTTTGGTGCGCCACCATATATTCGATCGGCAAGTACCCTATTGGTGGGCCATCGAGCTCCAGGCGCGGGTATTGGCCCGGGTTATTTTAGGGGAGATGGAAGAATACATACCATTTCTCACGCGATGAGTGAGCTGCACGTTGTAGTGGCGTATGACATCCCGGACGACCGGCGTCGGCTTCGAGTGGCAAAGATACTGTTGGGCTATGGGGAGCGGGTGCAGTATTCTGTGTTTGAGTGCCGCATAACAAAGGTCCAATATCTGCGGATGAAGGAACGGCTCGATGATGTAATCGACCCTGTGGAGGACAGGGTCAGTTTCTATTCCCTATGCGAGGCGTGCTGTAAGAAAGTGGAACGCATTGGCAACACCGAACTACTGCCTGAGGACGCGATCTTCGTGGGCTGGGACGAGGGTGACCTTTGACAGGTGAACAGTGCCCTTTCAGGGCGCGAAAGCCGCGGATTGTCACGGTGGCGAAAGGCGGGGCGATCCGCGCGTTGCCGGTGGGAACCAAATTTAGCTGTGTTTTGCGTTGCCTTGACGTGGCTCGGAGGTGATGTGAAAATGCGGTGTTGGTGGGGATCCGCGATAAATAGGCTTTGGATGCTGTTCAGAAGAGTTCTAACGTAACCGGAGTAGAAACCTCACCAAAACCCTGAAAGGGATTGAAACGAGAGGGTGGGGCATACGGCGGCGTCGTACACATCTGTTGTAGAAACCTCACCAAAACCCTGAAAGGGATTGAAACCCGCTATCTCTGCTAATTCCTGTTTTTCCATTACCAATAGTAGAAACCTCACCAAAACCCTGAAAGGGATTGAAACTTTCTTCGAAGACCCGCCCACCTAATACCGCCTTTATCGTAGAAACCTCACCAAAACCCTGAAAGGGATTGAAACCCTTATCTCTTCCGCATTCATCTCCACTTGCTCCACTGGTAGAAACCTCACCAAAACCCTGAAAGGGATTGAAACGCAAGGGCCTTGGACACAACTAATGCCAATTCCTGTCTTGTAGAAACCTCACCAAAACCCTGAAAGGGATTGAAACAATAATAGCTTGAGAAGTGGGATGGCAAATTCCACGCGTAGAAACCTCACCAAAACCCTGAAAGGGATTGAAACAACATTTCCATTTCGGTCTCGCGTCACGAGGTCGATCACGTAGAAACCTCACCAAAACCCTGAAAGGGATTGAAACGGGAGGTAGTAAGGACGCCACCCGTGCCGCTTCTTCATAGTAGAAACCTCACCAAAACCCTGAAAGGGATTGAAACGAAGTAATTTCCACTGCCTTGCCCTCTTCCACCAAAGCGTAGAAACCTCACCAAAACCCTGAAAGGGATTGAAACATGGACAGTAGAGTTTTAAACTCCATCTTATCACCTCCTTGTAGAAACCTCACCAAAACCCTGAAAGGGATTGAAACGAAGTTCTTTACCAGCTAGTTCTTCAACGCGCCTTTGTAGAAACCTCACCAAAACCCTGAAAGGGATTGAAACCTAGCCGCGGTTTCCGCTAGCTCCTCTGGGGACATTGGTAGAAACCTCACCAAAACCCTGAAAGGGATTGAAACATCATCTTTAGTGAGCCACTCCCGCACTTCAGTAAAGGGAGTAGAAACCTCACCAAAACCCTGAAAGGGATTGAAACGGCCACCCAAGCTTCACCGACCGCCGGGGTCTTCCCCCGTAGAAACCTCACCAAAACCCTGAAAGGGATTGAAACTTGTTGTAGTAATAAACTTTGAGCGCTTTCATCTTAACCGTAGAAACCTCACCAAAACCCTGAAAGGGATTGAAACTTAACAGGTTGATATCGGCCCTTTTGACCTTAATCCCGTAGAAACCTCACCAAAACCCTGAAAGGGATTGAAACACTACGATAAACTGCACACTGTTGGGGTCTTCTAGCCGGTAGAAACCTCACCAAAACCCTGAAAGGGATTGAAACCCCTTACGGCCAGCTTGGCCCCCTCGCGGGAGCTCAAGAGTAGAAACCTCACCAAAACCCTGAAAGGGATTGAAACCAGAACGGGGAGGCTATCCCGGCCTTCCCCTACCCTCCCGTAGAAACCTCACCAAAACCCTGAAAGGGATTGAAACCGTTTGATCTCCGACCTTGGGGCTGCCTTTTTATACTTGTAGAAACCTCACCAAAACCCTGAAAGGGATTGAAACCGGTCTCGGAGTCAACAATGAGGTTATTAATAAGTAGGTAGAAACCTCACCAAAACCCTGAAAGGGATTGAAACTAGCGAGAGAGGTTGACGATGGGTGTGAAACCGCGATCAATGGTAGAAACCTCACCAAAACCCTGAAAGGGATTGAAACATGCCCGGAATTCTTCCGCACGTTTGGCATCAATGATCGTAGAAACCTCACCAAAACCCTGAAAGGGATTGAAACGCGGTATACCGTGATACCTGTATACCTCCCCACTCGGCGTAGAAACCTCACCAAAACCCTGAAAGGGATTGAAACGTGTATCGTCCTACACGGCCCGAGTAGTCCGGGTGGGTAGAAACCTCACCAAAACCCTGAAAGGGATTGAAACACCCGGCCGGCGGCACATGCTTCTGGAGCTCCTCGGCTAGTAGAAACCTCACCAAAACCCTGAAAGGGATTGAAACGGTGTACTGTTTCGTCTGTCCTGCACAACCGTCCCAATAGTAGAAACCTCACCAAAACCCTGAAAGGGATTGAAACATATACCGACCCTGAGATGGGATCGGTAGCATAAATGTAGAAACCTCACCAAAACCCTGAAAGGGATTGAAACAAGTAGGTCATAACGCGAGAGGAAATCTGCTCGCACCGGTAGAAACCTCACCAAAACCCTGAAAGGGATTGAAACCCGTAGACCCCTGAGGATCTCCGCACCGGAGTAGCCGCGGGTAGAAACCTCACCAAAACCCTGAAAGGGATTGAAACTGAGCGTTAGTGGAGCCAGTGGTGCACTCCACAGTGACGTGTAGAAACCTCACCAAAACCCTGAAAGGGATTGAAACGGGATGGACGCGCTCAATTCGGACCAACCTAATCTTACCGTAGAAACCTCACCAAAACCCTGAAAGGGATTGAAACTCTTGAATGCGGGGTCCTCTGGGGCCCCGTTTTATTTGGTAGAAACCTCACCAAAACCCTGAAAGGGATTGAAACGGATGGACCGTCTCGACCCGGATTAGCCTTATTTTGTTCAGTAGAAACCTCACCAAAACCCTGAAAGGGATTGAAACGATAAGACAGGGAAGATTCCAACATCCTCCGGCCGCTTTGTAGAAACCCCACCAAAACCCTGAAAGGGATTGAAACACAACGGGTACATAGACCATCTAGCGAATTCGCGCTATCAGAAATCCTCCAAAGTCTTGAAAGGAATTGAAGACCCTTTTCCCTGACGGTCGGGTACTATCATCCCGGTCGGGCAGAAATCTCATCAAATCGCTGAGAACAGGGCTGGTAATGTTTGAGATTCAACACTTTGCTTCTATTGAGACGAGATCTTGCCCGTTCTAAACGTGGCCCCAAAGATTGGCGAAATATACGAGCGATTTCGCGCTGTCGTCCCATTCCCCCAGTGGCCGTGGTGAGGCGGCACTCGAGGACCGTGGCGGGGATGACCGCCTCCTCCCCGAACCGATCCCGGATCCGATCGAGGGCGTGAAGGAGCCTCTCCCTGCGGGCGTCCTCGGGGAAGAGCGGCCTGGGGGTGGCCTGCAGGTGCTCGAGCCCAGCGACCCGCACCCCGACCAAGGTGGTCTCCTCGGGGAACCCCCCGAGCCGATCGACGATCTCCATCGCCGTGTGGTAGATTCGATCCTCGTCGAAGGTGGGGG
>MTNL01000019.1 GCA_002010365.1 Candidatus Acetothermia bacterium JdFR-50
CCCTCCCGGGCGAAAAGCTCGATGAGCTCCCGCCCGAGATCCAGGAAGAAATCCTCCTCCAGGGCATAAGCGAGTCCATGGGCTTGGTAGAGAGCGCGCACGCGCCAGGAGTAGTTCATCCGGTCCAGGATCACCCGATCCACCGTCCCCGCCAGCATCCTTACCAGCCCCTCGGGATCCATGGGTAGCATCGGCCCCACGAAGGCATAGGTCCTAAGTCCCCGGCGTTTGAGCTCCCGCAACGCCTCCACTCGCTCCTGGATCTCCGGGGCCCGTGGCTCGAAGATCCTCCGGATCTCCTCGGAGTCGGTGGTTACCGTGAGGCCCACCTCCGCATCGAGCTCCCGCAGGAGCTTCGCGTCCTGCACGATGAGGGGTGATTTCGTCAAAACCCTGATCTCAAACCGTCCAGCCGCTTTCGACCCTAAAAATCCCTCGAGGACCCTACGGGTCAAGCGAAGCTCCCGCTCAAGCGGCTGATAGGGGTCGGTGGCGATCCCGATGACCACCTTCCCGGGCCGGACGCGGAGGAGCTCCCGTCGCAGAAGCTCGGGGGCGTTGACCTTGGCCTCCACGAAGCTCCCCCAAGCTCGTCCCCGGGTGCGGATGTGGGGCATCCGGGCCACATAACAGTAGCGGCAGCCGTGAGCACAACCCACGTAGGGGTTGAGGGAATAGTCGACCCCCGGAATGCGGGAGGGGGTCAAGACGCCTCGTACCGCGATCTCCCGTATCTCCACAGCCTTCTCATGATACCTCGCCCACTTGGCGAAAGATACGTGGAGCCCTTAAAGTTCTTCAGAGATGAGCCTGGGCAGCGTCGCCATTGCCGTATTGGTGCTCATCCTCGCAGGGGTTCTCCTTTTCGCACCAAAGGACGCGGTCCCCGGGGCGGGACAGTTCGAGATTGTGGGCCGCATGGCTCCCGACTTCGTCCTTTCCGGTACCCAAGGGAGATGGCGTTTGTACGACCACCTCGGAAAGCCGATGGTCCTCGCCTTTTGGACTACCTGGTGCGGCGCGTGCAAAAAGGACCTCGTGGTCCTACAGGATTTTTACGAGCTTTACGGAGATGAGTACGCGGTCGTGGGAATATGTCCAGAATATTGGCAAAAGGTTCCGCAAATCCTGGGGGAATACCGGGTGACTTTTCCCGTGCTTTACGACCCGAACGAGGGGGTTACCAAACGGTATGAACTTTTGGATCATCTACGCTATCCGTTTACCGTATTCGTGGATGAAACGGGCCGGGTTCGATGTGTGTGGGCCTATATGTTGCGAAATTTGGAACACCTCTTGCAGCTGCTTTCCCGCTGCGGACTCAATTGATCAAAGGGCTATTTGCCTAAGTAGGCGATGGCCTCAATCTCCACCCGGGCGCCCTTGGGGAGCTCACGCACCGCCACGCAGGCTCGAGCGGGAGGCTCGAGGTCGAAGTAGTTCCCGTACACTTCATTCACCGCCGCGAACTCGTTCATGTCCACAAGGTATATGGTGACCTTCACCAAGTCCTTGAGGGAAGCCCCAGCGGCCTCTAGGACCCGTTTGAGGTTCTCCATGGCCTGCCTGGTTTGATCCCGGACATCCCCCCGCACCAGCTCGCCTCGAGAATCGATGGGCACTTGGCCCGAGATGAACAGAAAATCCCCCGCCCGGATCGCTGGGGAATAAGGCCCCACTGCCGAAATACCTGGACCGGTTATGGCTTTCCTCACTGCGCCCTCACACCCAAACCAACCGGGCCATCTCGGCCCCGTCCCCGCGTCGGGGGCCGAGCTTCAACACCCTGGTATACCCCCCGGGCCGATCCTTGTAGCGCGGCCCGATTTCCTCAAAGAGCTTCGTCGTGGCATCCTTGTCCTGGAGGACGGAGAAGGCCATGCGTCGAGCCGCCTGATCACCCCGCTTGGCCCAAGTCACCAAACGCTCCACTAACTGCTGCGTTGCCCGCGCCCGGGCAGGAGTGGTGTCCACCTTGCCATGGACGATCAGAGCCTTGACTTGGTTCCTCAACACCGCCTCCCGGCGGGATTTCTCCATCGAGAGCTTCATCACCTTGCGCCTATGCCGCATTCTAGGCCTCCTTTTCGGAGCGAAGCCTGTATCCAAGATCCTTCAGGCGCACCTCTACCTTCTCCAACGTCTTTTCGCCGAACCCATGGATGTCCAGCAGTTCCTCCTTGGTGCGGGAAAGGAGGTCTTTCAGGGTGATTACCCCGGCTTCCTTGAGGAGGTTGCACGCCCTGGCCTCGAACCCAAGCTCCGTAAGGGGACGTTCCAACTCCTCCGGAAGCTCCTCCGCCAGGGCCTCTTCCTCCACTTCCTCCAACGTCCCCCGGGTCATGCGGCCGAAGTGCTCTTGAAGAATGGAGACCGCTTCTTCCAGGGCCTCCTTGGGGGTTATGGCTCCATTGGTCCATATCTCGAGTATCAGGCGTTCGTACCCGGACCTTCCGCCGACGCGGGTTTCCTCTACCTGGAAGTTGACCTTCTCGATGGGGGAAAAGTCGGAGTCAATGGGGATGAGGCCCACCGGGGCATCCTCCCTCTTGTTCTCGTCGGCGAGCCGGAATCCTCTCCCAACCTCCACCTCCATCTCCAGCTCCAGCCTCCCATCCTCGTTAAGGGTAGCGATGTAATGATCCGGGTTCACGATCTCCACGCCCTCAGGGACCTGGATATCCTTGGCCCGGACCTCCGCCGGCCCCTGGACGCTGAGGTAGAGGCGCCGGATCTCGCTTCCGTCCATCCGAATAGCCAAGCCCCTGACGTTCAGGATGATGTTGAGGAGGTCCTCCCGCACCCCCTCGATGGTATCGTACTCGTGGAATTTGCCGGCAAAGGAAACCCGTACCACCGCGGCCCCGGGGATGGAGGAAAGGAGTACCCGGCGCAAGGAGTTCCCCAAGGTGGTGGCATAGCCCCGCTCCAGAGGCTCCACCACTAACCGCCCGTAGCGGTCCCCATGCTCTTCCCAAGCGATCTTCTCCGGATAGATGAACTCCATCATCACCTCGAGTAGAATTCCACGATCAGGTTCATGTCGATGGACTTGTCCAGATCCTCTTCCGCCGGCTCCGCTGTCACCTGGATCCTGAGATTTTCGAGGTCCCGGGTGAGCCAGCTGGGTAGGTTCCGTTTTTCCGCCGCTTCTTTGATGAGCTCGCGGAGCTTGTCCTTTGATTGGGGCTTTACCTCGATCACGTCCCCGGGCTCCACCCGGTAGGAGGGGATGTCAGTGACGCGGCCGTTGACGAGGAAGTGACCGTGGGAAACCAGTTGCCGCGCTTGGGTCCGGGAGACGGCGAAGCCCGCCCGGTACACCACGTTGTCCAGCCGTTCCTCCAGGATTCGGAGGAGTGCCGTCCCGGTCCGCCCCTTCACCTTCTGAGCCTCCTCGATGTAGCGGCGGAACTGCTCCTCCCTGACCCCATATATCCTCTTGAGCTTCTGCTTCTCCCGCAGCCGTATGGCATAACCGGTGAGCCGACGGCGATAACGGCCGTGTTGGCCGGGCGGGAACGGCCGACGATTCATGGCACATTTGTCGGAATAACACCGGTCCCCTTTGAGGAAGAGCTTCGTTCCCTCTCGCCGGCACAGCCTGCATCTGGGACCTATGTACCTGCCCATCCTTGCCTCCCTAGCTGTGAGGGGTGGGGGTCACGTTCTTGACCTCTTCCACCTGGATCCCCGAGGACTTCAACGTCTGGATCACCGCCTGCCGCCCGGGTCCGGCCCCGTTTACGGTGACCACCACCGATCTTATCCCGAATTCCTTCATCTCCTTGACCAGAGCTTGACAGGCCACCTGGGCGGCGTATGGGGTGCCCTTACGGGAACCGGAGAACCCCACCGTGCCCGGGGATTTCCAGGTGATCACGTTCCCGTCCAAGTCGGTAAGGGTAAGGATAGTGTTGTTAAAGGTGGAGTGGATGTGGACTCGCGCTCGTTCAAGTTTTATCGCTTTCTTTCTGCGTCGTGTAGTTCGCCTGGCCATGGCTACTTCCTCTTGCGGCGTCCGGCCTTATCGGGACGGGGACCTTTCCAAGTCCGGGCATTGGACCGAGTACGTTGGCCCCGCACCGGAAGCCCCACCCGGTGACGTATTCCCCGGTAACAACCGATATCGATGAGGCGCTTGATGTTCATCTGCACCTCGCGCCGCAGGTCCCCCTCCACCTTGTACTCTTCCACCGCCCGCTGCAGAGCCGCCACTTCTTGGTCGGTAAGGTCGATCACCTTCTTCTCGGGATCGATCCCGGTCTTCTGTAGGATCTCCTTCGCCCGGGACCGCCCGATCCCGTAGATGTAGGTGAGGGCAATATCGATCCTCTTCTTCGCCGGCAGGTTAACGCCCGCGATCCGCGCCATCTCTCCTCCTTGGACGCCCGTTACGTGTCATTTCTGCCTCTGTTTGTGCTTGGGGTTCACACAGATCACCCAAAGCCGCCCGTGGCGTCGCACCACGCGGCACTTCTCGCATCTCGGTTTGACGGAGCTCCGTACCTTCATCTCCCTTCACCCCTCGCGGTATACGATCCGACCTCGTGTCAGGTCGTAAGGGGAGAACTCCACCACCACCCGATCCCCCACCACGACCTTGATGAAGTGCTTACGCATCTTTCCCGAGATCACGCACAGGGCGGTATGCCCATTGTCCAGGCGCACCCGGAACATGGAATCCGGCAGCGCCTCGATCACTTCGCCGCGCAAACGGATAAGGTCTTTTTTCGACAATACTCCTCCCAAATCCAACCCGTGAGGACCCTCGGGCCCTCAGGGGTAACGGCCACCATCTCCTCGTAGTGCACCGACAGACTTCCCGTCCGGGTAACCGCCGTCCAACCGTCCTCCCGGGTACGAAGGGGAAGGTCATCTCCCTTTACCATGGGCTCAATGCAAAAAACCATCCCCGCCCGCAACACCGGCCCCCGTCCGGGTGCACCGAAATTGAGGACCCGAGGATCCTCATGGAGTTCCCGGCCAATCCCATGGCCGGTGTACTCCTTGACCACGTAATAACCCGCCTCGCGGACGGTCGCGCTTATGATATGGGATAAATCCGAAAGACGGCGCCCAATGGTAGCAAGACCAATTGCCCTCTTCAAGGCCTCCCGGGCCACCGCCATCATCCGCTCCGCTTCTCCCGAGACCTCCCCTATCCCCACCGTGATCGCAGCATCGGCGTAATACCCCTTTCGCACAAATCCCAAGTCGATGGAAAGCACGTCCCCCTCCCGAAGCACGCGCTCCTCCGAAGGTATGCCATGTACAACTTCATCGTTGAGGGAGGCACATATGACGGCGGGGTACGGTCTCCGATGGAGTTCATCGGTATAGCCCTTGAACGCGGACTTGGCTCCCGCCTCCCGGATCCGGCGCTCCGCCAATCTATCCAGCTCCGCCGTAGTGACCCCAGGGGCCGCTTTCAAGGCGAGTTCCACCAGGATATCCCGTAGGATTTCCGCGTTCTCGGCCATGTGCGCGATCTCCTTTTCGGTCTTGAGCACGATCATCGCCGCAGGACCTCCGCCACACGTGCGAACACCTCTTCCGGCGAAAGGGAGGCATCCACCCGCACGAGGATCCCCTTTCGCTCGTAATAGCCAATGAGAGGGGCCGATCGCTCGAGATACACCCGGAAGCGATTACGGATCACTTCTTCCCGGTCATCCGGCCGCTGATACAGCTCTCCCCCACAGCGATCGCATACACCGGGCACCTTGGGAGGCTGGGTGAGGAGGTTGTAATTGGCACCGCATTTCTTGCATACGCGGCGGGCCGAAAGCCGCCGCACTACCTCCTCCTCCGGAAGATCGAGGTAAATCACCAAGTTCACCGGGAGGATCCGCTCCAGGCCCTCGGCCTGGGCAATGGTGCGAGGAAAACCGTCGAACAGGAATCCCTCCTTTTCCCCGTCCACCCGCTCCCGGACCATCCCCAGGATCACCTCGTCCGGGACCAATTCCCCCCGCTCCATATATCCCTTGGCCAGCTTCCCAAGCTCCGAGCCTTGGGCCACCTCTTCCCGGAGGATGTCCCCGGTGGAGAGGTGCTTGAATCCGAATTCCTCCACCAGCCTTGCCGCAAGGGTCCCTTTGCCCGCACCGGGAGGGCCCAAAAGCACCAGGTTCACCGCCGCCTCCCCAAGAACGCCGCCCCGGCTCCCTTGATGAGGGACTCATAGTGGTGCATCACGAGGTGCGCCTCGATCTGCATGATGGTGTCGATCCCCACGCCCACTACGATGAGAAGGGAGGTTCCACCCAACCACAGCAGCGTGCCCGCTCCCACGCCGCTCACGGCCCCCACGACATACGGGAGGATCGCGATCACCGTGAGGAAAAGGGCGCCCACCAAGAGGATCTTGTTGGTCACCTCTTGGAGGTAAGCCGCCGTGGGGGCACCGGGCCGCACCCCGGGAATGAAACCCCCGGCCTCTCGCAGGTTCTTGGCCACGTCGTTGGGGTCGAAGATTATGGACGAATAGAAATACGCAAAGAAGATGATGAGGATGGCGTAAAGCCCGAGATAAACGGGATGAGGCGGGGATAGATATCGGGCATAGGGCTCCGTGGCCGGGACCGACCGCAAGATCACCGAGGGAAGCTGCAGGATCGCCAGGGCAAAGATTATGGGGATCACACCACCCTGGTTAACCCGAATGGGGAGTTGAGCGGTGTGTCCCCCGTAGATCCTGCGTCCCGCCGTGCGCTTGGCGTATTGAACGGTGAGCTTCCGTTGCCCCTGCTGAAGCACGGCCGCCGCGGCGATCATCACCACGAACAGTACCAAGAAGACGATCAACCAAAGGGGGCTCAGGTCCCCCGCGCTTATCTGGGCGAAGAGGTTCCCGAAGTACGCGGGATAGCGGGCGATGATCCCCGACATGATAATCATGGAAATACCGTTTCCAATGCCGTTCTCGGTGATGCGCTCCCCGATCCACATAAGGAAGATGGAGCCGGTGGTCATCCCGATGATGGCGTTGATGAAGAAAAGCGGTGTGGGAGAAGCCACCCGGGCGTTCACGGCAAGCATCGCATATCCCACCGACATGATGGCCGCCATCCCCACCGTGCCCCAGCGGGTGTACTTGGTGAGGATCTTGCGGCCCTCGCGCCCCTGCTGCTGGAGCTCCTTGAGCTTGGGGAAGACCACTACCAAAAGCGACATGATGATGGAGACGTTGATGTAGGGGATGACGCCCAGGGCGAAAAGCGAGAACTGCCGTAGGCCTCCCCCGGTGAACATAGAGAGGAACTGGAAAAATCCGCCCCACATCCGCTCCAGGGCCTCAGCGAACGCCTTGGCGTCCACCCCGGGGACGGGGATGTGGACCCCGATGCGGAAAACCATGAGCATGAAAAGGGTATAAAGGATTCGCTGCCGAAGCTCAGGAACGGCGAATACGCCGCGTATGCGCTCGAACAACTAAACCTCCTCCGCCTTCCCCCCTGCGGCCTCGATCTTCTCCCGGGCCGTCTTCGAGAACTTATGAGCCCTAACGGTTAAAGCCTTGGTGAGTTCCCCGTCGCCCAGGACCTTGAGTCCGTCCTTCAGATCCTTGACGATGCCCCGCTCAAGCAGCGTCTCCGGAGTCACCACATCCCCCGCCTCGAAGTGTTCCTCCAACGTGCCCACGTTCACGATAGCGTATTCGATCCGAAGCGGGTTCTTGAACCCTCGCTTGGGGAATCTCATCCAGAAGGGGGTTTGGCCACCCTCAAACGTGGGACGTACTCCGCCGCCGGCCCGGGACTTCTGTCCCTTGGTGCCCCGGGTGGACTCATGGCCCCCGTGGCCCGAACCGTAGCCGCGGCCGATGCGTTTCTCCCGTTTCCGCGCACCTGGGGTGGGCCTGAGATTATGCAGTCCCAGCATCATCCGCCTCCGTCTCCTCTTCCCGTTCCTCGGACTCAATCCCCAGGATCTCCTCTACAGGCTTGTCCCGAATGGCTGCCACCTCA
>MTNL01000003.1 GCA_002010365.1 Candidatus Acetothermia bacterium JdFR-50
CCCTCTCAGGTGGAATCCCGATGATGCCCAAAATAGCCATCCTCCCCCCTTCGGCGATCCCCACTCCCGCCGGCGTGATCCAAAAGAAAGTGGAGACCACCACGTTCAGGCTGAAGTATAGGGAAAGCTGGGGGAAGGCGAGCCAGGTCTTCTGGCCTAAACCGAAGAAGATCTGGGGACGCATGTAGTTGCAGAAGACGGCTAGGGACTGAAAGAGAAAGGCCAGGAGGGCGTGAAACGGCCGGCGGCTCAACACCCGATGGGCGGTCTCCTCTACCTCCCTGATCTTCTCGGCCGCCCGCTGGAAGAACTTGACATTTGGGAAAAGGGAAAAGAGTGCCGAAAAGCTCTTGCTCAGGAGGCGATAGTTCCTCACGAACGACCACAACGCGAAGAGCACGAAAAGGAAAAGGCCTCCCAGGCTAATGAGGAGCACCTTCTTGGCGAAGAGAGAGATGTTGGGGGAGCCGACCACGAAAAAGCCACCCATGGACGCGAAAAGCACTGTGCTCATGGCAGCCAGGATCCGCTCCACCACCACCGTGGCGGTGATCTCGGTGAAGGGGATGCCCTTCTCCCCCACCAACATGACCCGCACCGGCTCCCCGCCGAGGTAGGCCGAGGGGGTCAGATAGCTCACCGCGAAGCCGGATGCCAACGCCCCCAGGAGGCGCCGCCACCCGGGCCTTATGCCCAAGGAGGAGAGGAGCACCTTCCAGCTCAGCGCCCAGAAGACCAGGGCGGCGATGACGCTCCCTAGGACGCCCGCGGCTCCTTCCCAACCCAACTTTTGTATTTCTTCCAAAACTTCCCGTGGGCCAGCTAGATAGAGGATGAAAGCGAAGAGCCCGAACCCGATCATGCCAAACAGGGAACTCAAAAACTTTCGTCGCATTTCCCCTAAAGATACAGGGCGTAGCGGGCAGATGCCACTGGCTGGGAAAGGATCAAGCGGGTTTGTCCATGTGATCGGGAGGGGTCTTCCCGAAATAAGCCAGGATCGCGGGAGCTATCGCCCAAATGGGTGTTTCCTCCTCAAAAGCGAGGGCGCCGTGTGAGGCCACGAACCCCTCCATGCGGTGGTGTCCTGGAACGCTTGGGAGGGAAAAGGGGTGGTGGTAAAGGAACAGGGTCGAGCTCACCGGGAGTACCTCCATTTTCCGCGTCAGGAATAGGAGATGAGGCATACGCTGTACTTTGGGCCCCCAGTAAAGCTCTTCCCGGGTGAAGATCTCCTCCACGAGGGGGAGCCCCTCGGGGGTGCGCAGCTCGCGCAGCCTTCGCATCACAATATCTGGGTCCACCCTCGCTCGGCCGTTGAAGGCCAGGGCTCCCATACCCCCGGGCGCGTACACAGAGGTCTCCTTCCACTCTACGTCCCGAAGGGAGAGGAAAAGGAGCGTGCCCAGATCGGGATGGCGCCACATCGACTCCATGCCGGGGCGTGGGAATACGGTCCCCAGGAGGGAGGCTATCCGCTCCCCGAGACCCTGAAAGCTCCGGGGAGAAAAACCGGCCTCGAAAAGGCGTTTCCTCAGGCGTACAGCGGGCTTCGTCCGCAGGACCAGGAATCCTTCGCGCAGAAGCCAGGTGTTGAGGTGAAAATCCCACCGCACCGGACCCATCCCGTGATCTGACAGGAGGAGCACGTTTCTGGGGGAAAGTTCTTCCAAAAGCGTCCCCAGGCCCTCATCCGCGGCGGCGAAGACCTCTTCTACCTCTGGACGGCCCCAGAGGAAGTGCTGGACCGTGTCGGTCTCCTGGTAGTGGATCCCGAGCATCAGGGGCTTGTAGCGCCTCGCCAACGCCAAGGACGCGGCGGTCTTGGCCTTCACCCTCCCCTTGAGCTCTTCCACCCACCCCCGTCCGGGGAACCAGGAGGGCGGGTTGAAGGCATAGCCCGCGTCCCGAGCCATCGCCAGGGCCTCCCTGGGGACGGAGGTGGCGTCCGCGGGGGCAAGGAAGCCGGGAAGCCAAAAGCCTCGGGCAAGAGCGAGCGCGGGATAACCCAATGGAAAGCCCACGGCCCCCACCGGGATCTCTTCGGCCAGGATCTCCCAAAAAGTGGGGTAGGGGAAGTCCCGGGAGCTCACGAGGCGGGAGGGCTCCCCGGGACGCCGGTACAGGAAATCCAGGATCCCGTGTTTTCCTGGGTTTACCCCCAAATGGAAGCTAGCCCAAGCGGTGGCGGTTATGGGGGGGATGGTGCTGTGTATCCGGCGGATGCCGGAAGGCCCGAGGATATCCCGCAGGACCGGGAGGGTCCCTTGCCGCACCAGTCGGGACACGAGCTCGGGAGGAGCCCCGTCCCAAGCCACTATCAAAAGTTCAAGCTTTCCCATGTTTGCCCCTTGGGACGAGACGGCCGGTGTAATGCCAGCAAAGCAGCTGGAAATAGCGATGTGTATAGAGCACGAGCTCCCGGGGGAAGTGGAGGAGACTTAAGCGCCTGTCCGAGGTGGTCACACAGAGCTCGGGGAGAAAGACGACCTTGCCCAAACGGACCAATTTAAGGCCGATAAGGAAGTCATCCGCTTCGGGATAGCTCGACGGAAAGTCGCCGCCGGGTTCCTGGAAGCCCCCGACCCGCAGGAACGCTTCCCTCCTGACGGCGAAATTCGGTCCCAGGAAGATGGGAAGCCTCAGGAGATGATGGAGGCGTTGCCAAAGCCGAAAGGATTTCGCTCCTAGATCCTTGACACCCCGGTGGGCGGTGGTGCCGTAGACCCCCACCACCCGGGGGTCGCTAAAGGGGCCCAGGAGACTCTCCAACCAGTGGGGCGGAGGCAGGGAATCGGCATCGGTGGAGGCGATGAGAGGCGTCTTCGCTTCCCTGAATCCGCGTTCCCGCGCCCGGGCGATGCCACGTTCCTTCAGTACCACTACTTGGGCACCGAAACCCCGCGCCACATCCACCGTACTGTCGGAGGACCCCCCGTCCACTACGATCACTTCGAAGTCTGTCAGCGTCTGACGGGAGAGGGCGTCCAGGCAATTCCTCAGGTTCTCTTCCTCGTTTAGGGCCGGGATCACCACTGTGACCTTCACCTTTCTCCCCTCAAGATCCGTTCATAAAGGGAGGTAAGCCGTTTTCCCACCGCGGAAAGATCGTGTTCCCGGGCGAACTGCAGCGCCCCTTCCGCCAACCGCTCCCGCAGGGCCCTATCCCCGGCCACGGCCCGGATCGCTTCCGCGAATTCCTCCACCGAGTTCCCCTTCAGACAATGTATCCCGTGCTTCAAGGAAGAAAAAGCCGGGATGTCACGTACCACCAAGGGCTTCCCCAGCGCCGCGGCCTCGAGGAGGACCAAGGACTGGGTTTCTCCGAAGGTCGGGAAGAAGAAGAGGTCGCAGGCATCATAGGCGCCCGCGGGATCGGCCACGAACCCGGGGAAACGCACGTTGTCGGGGGCCTTCCTTATCCGCCATTCCATCCGTGGATATAAAGCCAGCGGGCCCCATTTTTGCCCAAACCATATGAACTGTAATTCCGGTAGGAGTTCAGCCACCGAGATGAAATCCAAGACGCCTTTTCGGGGGAGGACGTTCCCTGCGCAATATACGGTGAACCCCCTAAGGCCGAGCTTTTCGCGCCAGGCCGCGCGGCGCTCAGCGTCCGAGCGGAAACGTAAGAGGTCCGCCCCGTTGCTCACCACATACACCGGGCCCAATCCCCTCCCCCTGAGTGTCCGCGCTGCGAATTCCGAGGGGGTGAAAATCGCGTCGGCCCGAGAGTAGATGCGGTCGAGGAAGGTTTCGTAAACGGGGGCGAGGAAGCGGGTTCCGGTGAATCCCCCGGCGAAGTCATAACGGCCAATGGAATGGGCGTGGATCACCGTCTTTATCCCTCTTCGGCGTGCCCTCCGCAGCCACCGCAGGGAACGCGGGCCGAACCAGTGGAGGTGGAGGATATCGTAACTGGCGCGGGGATCGGTAGTGAACGTGACACCTACCAACGCCAAAGCCCGCAAATGGTTTCGGAAGGCAACGTATAAACCTGAACGGGAGAGGAACCTTTCTGCCTCCAGGTATATGCAGATCCGCATCACAACAAGGATACAAGTCCCTTTGGGGGATGCCAACGTGTTGTCAGCGGAGGAAGACGGAGAGAAGGTAGACGATGGCGAAGACCGCCACGATGAGGAGCAGCGCAGCCAGGCCCGTGTAAAGGCCCATACGCAATACGGCTTTCCTCTGCTCGGGGGAGAGCTCCACCTTCCGGGGGTGCAGTAGCTCCAGGCGCCGAGCCTTCTTGAGCATCTTCACCGAGAGTCCGATCTTCCCTCGCTTGCGGTAGACCACCCCTAAGTTGTGGTGGGCCAGAGCGTGGCGGGGGTCCTCCTCTATCGCCCGCTTATAGGCGTACTCGGCCCGGGAGAGATCACCGGCATCGTAGTAGATATTTCCCAGGCGGAAGTAGATCTGGGCTTTCTTGGTTTTGTATTTGAGGGCCTCCACCAGGAGGTCTATCCCCTCCTGATAGCGCTTTTCCCGCCGTAGTTCCTCCGCCCGACGCAGGACCTCCTCGCAGATCCTCTCCCGTTCGGGGCCGGTCAGCTCTTCCGGTTCCGGGAGCGGAGGAGAGAGAGGCGTTCCTTCACCGCTTTTATATCCAGCCATGTCAGGTATTTCGGACTCCCCTTCTTTTTGCTCGGGTTCCGCAAAAGATAACTAGGGTGGAACATGGGGAAGACCTCGATCTTCCCCTTCCAGGTGAAGAATCTGCCCCGCAATTGGGTGATCCCCTCGGCCGTTCCCAGGAGCTTCTGGGTGGGGGTATTTCCCAATGTCACGATGAGAAGGGGGTTAACCAGGGCTATTTGTGCTGCAAGCCAATCCCAGCAGGCATCCATCTCCCCTTTGGTGGGCACCCGGTTTCCCGGGGGGCGGCACTTGACCACGTTGGTAATGTAGACCTCCTCCCGGCTTATCCCCACCGCCGCGAGGATTTGAGTGAGGAGCTGGCCAGCCTTTCCCACGAAGGGGCGCCCGGTCTGGTCCTCCGTCTCCCCGGGGGCCTCGCCGATGAACATGAGGTCCGCGTGCGGATTTCCTTCGCCGAACACGAGATGAGTGCGGCTGCGGTGCAAGGGACAACGTTGACATGTTTGCGCATGGGCTATCAGGAGCTCGAGGGAGAGTTCCAAAGTGGTCTTCAAGCGGACCTCCCAAAATTAAAGCGGGCAACGGGAATCGAACCCGCGACCTTCGGCTTGGGACGCCGACGCTCTACCAACTGAGCTATGCCCGCTTGCAACCCTATTATACCTCTCAAGGTGACCTCAGGCCATGAGCGGCTCCAGGGCTGGCATGGGCTTTCCCTGGAGGAATGCCAGGGTCGCCCCTCCCCCAGTGGAAAGATGGTCGAACCTGTCCTCCAGGCCGAGGGCGATCACCGCCTCCCCGGTCTCGCCGCCTCCCACCACGGTAAATCCTGGGGCCTCGGCCAACGTCTTGGCGATGGCCTCCGTGCCCCGGGCGAAGGGCTTGTACTCGAAAGCCCCCATTGGTCCAGCCCAGACCACGGTGGCCGCTTCCCGCAACTTCTCGGAGAAGACGCGCACCGTTTGTGGACCGATGTCCAAGCCCATTACGTCCGCGGGAATCCTGTCCACCGGGACGATGGAGGTCTCGGCATCCTCCGAAAGCTCCCGCGCCACCACCACGTCCTTGGGAAGAAGGATGAGGACGTTGTTCCGATACGCCTGCTCCGCGATCTCTTTCACCCTTGGGAGGAGTTCCTCCTCGAGAACGGAGCGGCCGATCTCGTTCCCTTTGGCCTTGAGGAAGGTGAAGGCAGCGCCCCCGCCGATTAAGATCCCATCTACCTTAGGCAAGAGTTCCTCCAGAACTCCCAGTTTGTCTTTTGCTTTCTTTCCACCGATGAGGAGGTAATAGGGGCGTTCGGGGTTATCCCGGACTTTGGAAAGCACCCGGATCTCCTCTTGCAAGAGCAAGCCGGCGTACGCGGGGAGGTGCTGGGTGACCCCCACCGTGGAGGCGTGGGCGCGGTGACATACCGCGAAGGCGTCGTTCACGTAGAGGTCGAAGGGCTCCGCCAACGCCGCGGCGAAGTCGGGATCGTTTTCCTCCTCTCCGGAATGGAACCGCACGTTCTCCAGGAGGATCACGTCCCCGGACTTAAGCTCCCCCACTGCTATCTTCACCTCGTCCCCAATGCAATCGCCGATAAGCGGAACGTCCCCGCCGAGGAGTTGTGAGAGCCGCCCGGCCACGGGGCGCAGTGAGAGCTCGGGAACCACTTTTCCCTTGGGGCGACCGAGGTGTGAGACGATGGCCACGCGGGCTCCCCTTTCCAGGAGCCAACGGATGGTGGGAATGGTTTTGCGGATACGGAAATCCTCCGCCACCTCCCCACCCTTCAGGGGGACGTTGAAGTCGGCCCTCAAGAGCACCGTCTTTCCTGCTACCTCCGCTTCTCGCAGGTCCTTCAATGTCATCGCCATCACCGGGAGGATTCTAGCCCCAAGCGGTGGGGACGCAACGGAGGGGAATTTAAAATGGTCCCGACATGGGAGTGTGGCCTCTTTTGTTGGTGGCGTTGTTAGCGGGATTCGTGGGGCTTCTGGAGCTAGACTGGTCCCAGCTTTTCGGCGATCCAGCCCGGGAGGCCCTTCGGGAGCTTTGGGCCGAGGTCCAGGGATGGGAAGATTTCGAGGCCACGGTGACGGTATGGGGCCTGGGACAAGAGCCGGTGCGTATGAGGATCCAGGCCCTCTTGCGGGAAGGCGCATGGAGGTTGGAGTTCCTGGAACCGAGCGAATTGCGGGGCCAGATTTACACATATCGAAAGGGCATGCTGGTCCACTTCCGCCCTGGGAACGGGGGGCTCCGGGTGGTCCATGTGCTGGGGGAAAGGGGGGTTCCTCCCGAATTTGAGATAAACCCCCAAGCGCTCCAGATTTCCCTGGAGGAACCAGAGTCCTTTGCATCGGGGTGGGAAGAGAAAGAAACCGTTCCCCTCCGGCTACCGGGGCTCGCGGGAACCGCGCCCTCGGATTCTGGGCTCGCGACCAGGGATTCGGCACCTTCTTCCCTCGTGGGGTTCAGGAAATTGAGGATCGCGGGGCTTCCCGAACCTGTCCAGGAGATGGTGGTGTGGCTGGACGAGAGGGGAAAGCCCAGGGGGGGAACGATACAGTTGGAAACTACAAAGGTCACTTTAAGGCTGGAAGAACTCCAACCCAATCAGGGGTTCACTCTCTTCGAAGTGCTCGAGCTTCCCCGGGCGGAAGAGACGCTGTGGTATGGGGAGGATCAGTCGATGTAGCGTTTGAATTCCGCGAGATCAAGCTCTTTGTCCACAAACTCTTCGAACTCCCGCTGCTCGTCCGCCAGCGACTGGATGGCTTCTTCCTCGTTCAGCGGGAGATCGATGGCCGACTGATCGAAGACCTCCTCAGAGATGTAAATGGGGGCGGCGGTGCGCAGGGCGAGGGCTACGGAGTCCGAAGGTCGGGCGTCGATCTCTTTTACCTTGCCGTCGGCGGTGCGCAGATAAATGGTGGCGTAGAAGGTGTTGTCCTTGAGATCGCTTATAATGACCTTCTCCAACTTCGCCCCCGCGGCCTCCAGGAGTGCCTTCATCAGGTCGTGGCTCATGGGGCGGGGGAATTGCTTCTTCTCCAATGCGGCGGCGATGGAGATGGCCTCGGGCTGGCCGATCCAGATGGGAAGCACCTTGGAGGAATGACGGTCCTGCAAGAGGATAACCGGCGCTCCATTCGCGGGATCGACGAGCACTGCCCTGACCTCGGCTTCTCTCATCTCGCCTCCTGACGCTGGGGATTATACTCCTCGGTAGATCGGGGAACAATCGTCTATAATGGGATTGGAATGTGTGGGATTGTGGGTTATGTGGGTCACCGGGAGGCAAGGGAGGTGCTCCTGGAGGGATTACGGCGGTTGGAATACCGGGGTTACGACTCGGC
>MTNL01000031.1 GCA_002010365.1 Candidatus Acetothermia bacterium JdFR-50
ATGATCCTCCGCACCCGTTTGCGGTTGAACTCCAGTTCCCGTGGGTTCTCCCACTCCATGTCTCGGATCTCGGCGTAGCGGCGAAGAATGGCAAGGGCCCGTACGGCTCGAGAGGGATCGAAGTAGCTGGGGATCCCAGCTTCCCGTAGCCTTTCCTCCGCTTCCTCCCCCAGTTCCCCCGCCATGAAACTCACGGTGAGGGGCTTCCCGGACTTTTCCTTGGCCTCGGCGGCAATCCGCGCGAGTTCGGAGAACGGGATCAACGGCGCGGGGGCGGAGAGAGCCACCACCATGTCTACGTTGGGATCGTTTATCACTAGATCCAGAGCCCGTTGATACCGGTCGGGATGAGCATCGCCCAGGACATCGACCGGGTTGTATATGTTGGCTGCGGGGGGGAGGAACTTCCCCAGTTCCCTCGCGGTTCCCTCGTTGAAGCGGGCGAGCTCGAGGCCGTGTTCTTCCACCGCGTCGCTGGCCATCACCCCGGCACCTCCGGCGTTGGTCATCACCCCCACCCGTTTGCCTCGGGGAATTGGCTGTTTGGCCAGGGCATAGGCGTAGTCGAAGAGCTCCTCGACGTTTTTGGCTCGAATCACGCCGCACTTCTTGAACGCCGCTTCATAAGCTGCGTCGGAGCCCGCGAGGGTCCCGGTGTGGGAGGAAACGGCTCGGGCCCCGGCCTCGGTCCGGCCCGCCTTAAGGATCACAATGGGGGTTGTTTTCACCACCTCGCGGGCCAGGCGGATGAACGCCTCACCGTCGGATATCCCCTCGAGGTAAGCCACGATGACCTTGGTATCGGGGTCCGCGGCGAAGGGCTTGAGGAAATGTGTTTCGTTCAGGACAGCTTTATTTCCCAGGGAGACGAAATGGGAGAAGCCGAGCTTCTCCTTCCACGCCCAATCCAGGACAGAAGTGCAGAAGGCACCGGACTGCGAGAGGAAAGCGATATTGCCCGGTAGGGCGTCACGCACGGCGAAGGTGGTGTTGAGGCCTACCTGGGTGGAGATCAATCCGAAGCAGTTGGGCCCGAGGACGTTGAGGCCGTATTTTCGAGCGATCTCCACAAGGCGCTGCTCCCTCCTCGCTCCCTCCGGTCCCGATTCCTTGAATCCCGCGGTGATCATCACCACGTTGCGTATCCCCGCTTTCCCGCACTCCTCAAGGGCTTCAAGAGCAGGATCCGCGGGGATGATCACCACCGCCATGTCGGGGACCTCGGGGATGGCGGACACACGGGGATAACATCTGAGCCCCTCGATTTCGTGGTAGTTGGGGTTTACGGGATAGAAGCGACCGGGAAAGGAGGACATATTTTTAAAAAGGACGTTTCCGAGCTTCCCTTTCTTGGGGGTCGCTCCGATTAGGGCCACCGACTTCGGGTAAAGAAGACCTTCGAGCCCCATGATAATTCATCTTACGGGCCTCCACAGAATCTTCGCAACCCCTTCATCAGCTTTACAGATGAACTGGCGAAAATGGGACCACGCAAGAGCCCGCTTTGCAGTGATAACAACACCGGGGGCAATCCAAGGTTGCCCCTGTATACTTTTTCGCTATGAAAACGATTCTTTTGGTGGAAGACGAAAGGGAAATCGCCCGGATGGTACAGGCATATCTCATGCGGGAAGGCTACCGTGTGGAGGTGGCCTTCGATGGGGAGGAGGGTTGGCGTAAATATCAAGAACTCTCTCCGGACCTGATTATCCTGGATCTGATGCTCCCCAAATTGCATGGATTGGAACTCGCGCGCAAAATCCGCCGGGAGTCGGATGTTCCCATCATCATGCTCACCGCCCTCTCGGAGGAGGCCGACCGGGTAGCGGGTTTGGAGCTCGGGGCAGATGACTACGTGACAAAGCCTTTCTCGTTGCGGGAGCTGGCGGCGCGCGTGCGTGCTGTACTCCGACGGGCTGAAGGGCTGCGGGAACCGGAAAAACTCACTTACGGACCGCTGGAGATTGACCTCACTTCCCGTGAGGTACGCCTCCACGACAAGCCCGTGGATCTTACCCCCATCGAATTTGATCTCCTCGCGTACCTCGCGCGCCACCCGGGCAAGGTTTTCACCCGCCGAGAGCTCCTTTCTGCGGTGCAAGAACGTTCCTACGCCTCCTTTCCCCGTACCATCGACTCCCACATCAAAAACCTCCGCCACAAAATTGAAGAGGACCCCAAAAACCCCAGATTCATCGTCACCGTACATGGGGTGGGGTATAAGTTCCAGGCGGAGGGGTGAAAGTCATGTCTTTCAGCTGGAAGCTGGTGGGCGCCATGGTGGCGGTCACCTTGGTGGCTGTTGGGGGTACGTATTTCTTTACCACTTCCGGCCTCCATGAGCGCTTTGACCTCTACCTCATCAAGTCCCGGGAAGCCCATGCCAAAGAGGCAGCGGAGCTCCTGGGAGCGTTCTGGGCAAAGAACCGGTCCTGGGAAGGAGTCGATCGGTTCTTTACCCTGAAGTTCGTGATTACCTGGCCCGGGGGTGAGGTAGCCCAGTGGGGGCCACTGAGCCAGTACGCCCTGGTGGACCCTGAGGGAAAGGTGATCGCCTGTCAGAAAGGGGTGGGATCCCCTGGGGAGCACGTGGCCGTGGACCGGCTTCGATACAGTATCCCAGTGGAGGTGGAAGGCCGGGTGGTGGGGGCGCTGGTTCCCTTGCGGGGCGAACTGGGTCCCCTGGAGGAAAGCTTCCTGGAGTCCGTCCGGAACGCTTCCCTGGTGGGGGTCGCCATCGGATTGGTGGCTGCGGGGATTTTGGGCGCGATGTTAGCCTGGCAGTTGGCTTCTCCCCTGCGGCGTCTGATTCGAGCCACCGAGCAGATCGCGGCCGGCGACCTTTCCTATCGGGTAAAGGTGCGGGCGCGGGACGAACTCGGGAAGCTCGCAGCGGCTTTCAACCGCATGGCCGAAGCCCTGGAGCGCTCGGAACGAGCGCGACGGAACCTCATCGCCGATATCGCCCACGAGCTCCGCACTCCCCTCACCGTCATCCAAGGAAACCTGGAGGCGATGTTGGACGGCATTTTCCCTCTTACCCAAGAGTCTTTGGCCCCGGTTTACGAAGAGACGCTCCAGCTGGGGAAGCTGGTAGAAGACCTACGTGAGTTGACCTTGGCCGAAGCCGGAACCTTGCCCTTGGCAAGGCAGGAGTTGGAGCTAGCGGAGCTCGTGGAGCGCACCTACGAGGCGATTCGGCCCGTAGCTCAAGAGGATGGCATCGATATCGTGGCAGAACTGGAACGGGGGCTTCAGGTGGATGCGGATCCCCACCGCATCCGGCAGGTGTTGGGCAACATCCTGGCCAATGCCGTGCGGTATTCGCCTCCAGGCGAGAAGGTCACGGTCGCCCTGCATCGGGAAGGCCACGAAGCAGTCATTGCCGTGCGCGATCGGGGCCCGGGGATACCCCCTGAGGATCTTCCCCATATTTTCGAACGTTTCTATAAAGTGGATCGATCCCGCAACGAGGAGGGTTCGGGGCTGGGCTTGGCCATCGCCAAAGCGATCGTGGAAGCACACGGGGGGCGAATCTGGGCCGAAAGCACCGTGGGGGAAGGGACCACGATCTACTTCGCCTTGCCCTTGAAGACCTCTCCCCCCACCGCTTAGGGATGTGGCCGGCCAGAGGGCATCGGCCGCTGAGCCCGTTCTAAATTCCGGAAGAGCAACCACATCCCCCCTAGATACGGGGATTCCACATCCGCCCCCCAAGCGGCATTGAGGAAGGCGAAGACCCTTCGCATGTGCCGGGATCCCGCGGTGACATCTTCGGCACGGGCCACGGCCAACGCTTCCTGGAGGGCAAACTCCAGGAAAATCCGCACATTGTTCAGGATGAGGACTGCCGCGTGTTTCCTCGGTGCCGGGATCTCCGGGGTCAGCGAGGTCTCGATCGTTTTAAGCCGTGTGAACATGCCGGTGGGGAAAGTGTCTCTCGGTGGTACAGCGGCGAAGTGTTCCCCTTCCGCACCCTCAATCAGGTTCACCACTTGTTGGGCATAGAGGCGCTGGTCCATGGACGTTGGAGCATATATGGCCAGGGCGGTGTAATACATTGCGAGCCTGAGTTCCTGGATCAATCCTATCACTTCCTCCGCCAAAGGCGTGGCCGGTCCTGCCTCGAGGGGTTGGGCTAAGGAAGCCGTGCCCCAAAATGTGATCATGGCCACCACAATCAGGCCCCTCATCATGCTATCACCTTAGCCTTTCTCCGGTCGAAAGTACATCAACGGCCGGTCAACCCAATCTCTTCCGGGGGAAGGAGCTTGTATCCGAAACCGGGTACGGTGGCCACCAGGGCCTCCGCTCCCGGTACCACCTCTCCCAACCGCCGCCGCAGGAGGTATACGTATTGCTTCACGTCCTTGGAGTTGGCGTAGCGCGATTCCGGCCAAAGCTCCCGCAAGATCTCACGATCTGAAAAGACTCTTCCCGGTTCCCGGGCCAGAAGCAAAAGCAGGGCGTATTGCTTCGGCGAAAGCCTGATGGCCTTTCCGCAAAGCTTGACCTCCTTGCTCACCTCATCGATCACAAGGCTGCCCACCCGGATGAGCTTCCGCTCCTTTTGGGGTTTCGGTGCCGGGCGCCGCAAACGTAGGTACAGGGATCCCCCTACGGCCCCGAGGCCGAGGAAGGAAAGGATCCCCGTCAGTATCGGAATCAATGGCGAACCACCGCCATAAGGGAGTTCAAGCCAAACGCGCACGTAACCGTTGCCCTCGGTTAGGGGGTACACCACCTCCAGAAAGCGCCCTCTGTCCCTTTCAATGAACGACACCGCGGGAGGTTCACCGGAAAAGGGCGGAGGGGAAAGATCCCCCCGGGACTCCCTGACAACTGCCTCATCCTCCCCTACCACCTCCACGAAAGCAGCGCTTCCGAGGAGCATGAACTTGGCGGCGTCCTGGAGCATCTCGAACTCCCCCTCTTGAAGCCACCCGCCGGCGGCGTCGGCGAAAGTGGCTACGTAATCCAGGCTCCGCTGACGAAAGGCTGCATCCACGCCCTGATCTCCTCGCCTAAGGAAGGCCATGGCCACGGCACTCCCCAAAAGGAGGATCCCGACGATAAGGATCCCAAGCGCTGCTCTCTTTTCGTCTCTCACGTCCGACGACAAAAGTAGGCCAAATGTCGCCAACTAACAAGAGAGAATCAAAGGAATTTTGATCCGCTTTTTACCGGCACGTTGACCGTGCTGCGGTTCATCGGAGACCACAAGGGGGATAGTCTCCGTTCGTACAACCACGGCCCCCCATAGGGAGGGGTCGAAATTAATTTAAGGAGGTAGAAGATGATGATGGGGATCTCTAAGTTCGCCAAGTGCGCTGCCGGGACGGCCGTCGCGTTGTCCTTGGTTGTGGGAGGGTTCTCTCAGCCTATGGGTTTCGGAAATTCACCGGACGTTCAGGTGCCCGACAAGCTTCCTGAGCTCCTTAAAGCCATCGCCGTTGAACTCGAGGCCTTATGGGACAAGGTAAGTGATATACCCGCCCTCAAGGAAACCTTGAAGATGCCCATGGAGCTGGCTAAGGAAGCCTTGGAGTCCCTTAAAGAGAGAGAGGAGCGGGGGAAGGAAGCCCTCAAGGACCTCATCGTGCTTTCCTTGGCCCTACATCGGGTGGAGGATGTGTTTGAGCATGGCGTCGGCCAACGGGTTAAGGCTCACTTCTGGAACACGGGACCCGGCCGCGCGGGTGGACCCGAGCGCGGTCCCATGGGGCAAAGGCTTGGGCCCAAACCGGGTAGATTCGAGGAAATCCGGGATTGGATTGAGGCCTATCTCAAAGGAGCGATGAGCGCCTTGTCTCCCGAAGAAGCGGCGCGGTTCCGTGGGATCATCGGTGGTTTGGTCCAGGGGTTGAGGGAAGAGTTTGTCTCCCAGCACCACGAGATCGAACGGCCGGCCACCGAGGCCATGGGATTGGGAAGGCACCTCATCCGCATCAAAGCTTTGAGCGCCAAACTGGACCTTTTCCTCATCCGAACCATTGGGGTCGAGAAACCCACCACCGACTGAGTTCCCAAGCCAGGCTTTTTCGAAAGAGGGGCCCATTCCGGGCCCCTCTTTTTACCTATCCCCTCCTTCCACGTAACCGGGGGTTTAGGGCATCGTTCAACGCATCCCCCAAAACATTCAGGGAAAGTACAGTCAGGAAAATGGCGAGCCCGGGGAACACGGCCATCCACCAGGCCCTCCGGATGAATCTCTGGGCGTTGTGCAACATACGCCCCCAGCTCATCACATTAGGGTCCCCGGCCCCCAGGAAGCTCAACGAGGCCTCCACGATGATGGCAGTGCCTACATCCAGGGAAAGGGTGACAACGATCACGTGGAGCACATTGGGCAAAAGATGCCGGAAGACGATTTTCCCACCTCCTAACCCCACCGCTCTGGCTGCGGTAACGAACTCCATTTCCTTGAGGTGGAGGATCTCCGCGCGCACAAGGCGCGCCATCCGCGGCCAGGTGATGGCACCGATCACGATCACGATGTTCCAGATGTTGTTGCCAAAAAAGCTCACGATGACCAATGCGAACAGGAACATGGGAAGGGATTGAAACAGCTCACACAGCTTCATTAGCACATAATCCATCACGCCCCCCAGGAACCCCGCGGTCGAGCCGATGAGGATCCCTATCAGCGAAGCTGTGACGGCGGCACTCAAGCCCACCATCAGGGAGACCCGGGCGCCGTGCACCACTCCACTGAACACGTCCCGGGCCAGATCATCTGTGCCCATGGGGAACGCTGCCGATGGCGGTGAGAAGGGACGGCCCAAGCCCGGCTCCAGGGGATCGTGTTTGGCCAGCCAGTCGGCCGTGGCGGCCACGAACCCTAGGAACAAAACGAAAATCAAAGCCAAAACGCCTGCCTTGTTCTTCCTAAACGCTCTCCAAAAGTCCTTCATCCTTGGCCTTTCAGTCGTAATGGATCCGCGGGTCGAGCATGGCGTAGAGGATGTCCACGGCCAGGTTTATGACCACAACCCCTAAAGACATAACGATGAGGAGACCCAGCAAAACTGGGTAGTCTCGGCGGTAAAGGGATTCGAACATCAGCCGTCCGAGCCCCGGCCAGCCGAAGACCGTTTCCGTGACCACCGCTCCAGTGATAAGGGAGGCGAAGTTCAGCCCTATGGCTGTTACCACGGGAAGGGAAGCGTTACGGAGGGCATGTTTTAAGATCACCGTCCGTTCCCGTAAGCCTTTGGCCCGCGCCATCACAATGTAATCCATGTTCAGCACTTCACGCATGTTCGCGCGGGTGAGCCTGGCTATCAAGGCCAACTGATACACGCTGAGGCAGGTCACTGGAAGAATGAGGTGCGATGCCCAGGCCCCGAGGGTCCGGTCTATGATGGGCACCCCGCCCACAGGGAGAACCCGCAGGAACACGCCGAAGATCAGGATCAGGAGCTGTCCGAACCAAAAGGTGGGTATTGAATAGCCGAAAACGGCCACGACGGTGTTAGCGTAGTCGAGGGGGGAATAAGGGTAACTCGCCGCCAAAACGCCGAGGGAGATCCCCACCAACGCGGCAAAGGAGATCGCCAGGCCCACAAGCAGGAAGGTACGGCCCATCCGCTCCACGATTACCCGCAAAACCGGCTGCTGGTAAAAATGGGAAAAGCCCAAGTTCCCGCGGAAGACGTTCCCGATGAAGATGAAGAACTGTTCCCCCAAGGGCTTGTCCAAGCCTAAGCGTTCTCGGATCTGTTGCACATACTCTTCCGTGACCTCGCCGCCCCCCTGGATGAAGATGAAAACGGGGTCACCTGGGGCCAAATGGAGAATAAGGAAGTTGAGCATCAACACGAGCAAAACTACGGGGACAGCGCCGGCGATCCGTCGCACTAAATAACCGGACATCTCTGTGGCAAAACGGCTGCACCCCGGGTCCATTCCCGGGGTGCAGCCGC
>MTNL01000096.1 GCA_002010365.1 Candidatus Acetothermia bacterium JdFR-50
GGGCGTGGCCCGGGATCTCGCCGCGGGGGGGTGTGTGGTGGATGTAGTCGGCCTGGCGGTGAAGCCGGAGGAGGAAGAGGCTCTGCGAGAACTGGCTGCCGCGGGTGGCGGACGGTATTGGCGCGTGGAGGAACTGGGTTCCCTTCTTGCCACCCTGCGGGAAATCCTGGCCACACCGGCCCCCATCAAGCCCTCGGTACCCCCGGAGCTCGCTTGCTACAACGTTGATCCCGAGGTCGTGTCGCTGCTTATTGCTCACCTTCCCTACCCGGTTTCCGATCCCATGTGGTGTGTGATCCTGAGCTTCCTCGAGCGCAACCCGCCGGATAACGTGGTGGTGGGCTCCGATGGCGCCGACACCTTGTTCGGTACCTACGGGAACGACGTCATCCTCGGCCTCGACGGCACTGACAAGATCCTGGGCTTCGGCGGGAATGACCTCCTGTTCGGCGGACCGTGTAACGACATCATTCAGGGCGGTGATGGGAACGACCTCATCATCGGCGGCTCCGGAAACGACGTGTTGTTGGGCGGGATTTCCAACGACGTGATCTTCGGGGAAGCGGGAAGCGATAGGATCGAGGGGGAGAAGGGCGACGATGCCCTCTACGGCGGACCCTCGGACGACACGCTGCTGGGAGGACCCGGCTGCAACTACCTCGAGGGTGGTCCCGGGAACAACTTCCTCTACGACGAGGGCAGCTGTCCGGACTGCAAGAAGCCGCAGGCGGTCCTCTGCGCCCCCTGCGGCGAGGTGAGGTCCACCGAGTGCGAGACCACATTCCCGCCCCAGCCCTCCCCCTGTGCGCCGGCGCCCAAGATGCCCTCCTGCGAGCGGAAGCCCGAGGTGGCGAAGGTGGTGGACGAAGGCCGATGCATACCCCTTAAGGCGAAGGTCTACGACCCCGACTGCAACATCGCCTCCGTCACCTGGAGCGCCAACGCGGGGACGATCTCCGACCCCTACGCCTTGGAGACCACATGGTGTGCCCCCATGGTCACCGGTTGTGAGGGGCGTTACGTCACCGTAACCCTGGAGGCAACGGACAGCTGCGGTGCCAAGTCCACCTCTTCCATCGTGATCTACGTGCGTAACGTAAATCATCCGCCACGGGTGGACGCCGGGCCGGACCTGGTGGTGGACGAGGGTGGAAGCGTGAGGCTCCAGGCCTCGGCCACTGACCCCGACGGGGATCCCCTCACCTACACCTGGATCATCGGGTGCAAGCGCGGTTCCCTGGACGATCCCAACGCCCTGAATCCCGTCTTCACCGCGCCCTCCACGGCCGACTGCCGAGGCGAGTACATCACGCTTACGTTAGTTGCCAAGGACGCCTGCGGCGCCGTGGCCAAGGACACCGTCCGGGTTTACGTGCGCAACGTGAACAAGGCTCCCTGGGTGGACGCCGGCGACGACCTGACGGTGCAGGCCGGACAGACTATCCGGCTCTGTGCCCGGGCAGGCGATCCGGACGGGGAGCCGGTGCAGGTGTACTGGGCGGTTATCCAGGGTGAGGGCACGATTTCTGATCCCAATTCTCTGAACACCACCTTTACTGCTCCCTTGTACCGCGGATGCGATCCGGTAGAGGTCAAGCTCGCGATTCGGGCGGTGGATCCGTGTGGTGCCGATGCGGTGGATTACCTCACCATCACCGTTATTCCCATAAACGAGCCTCCCAGGGTGGAGGTGGATCCCTGAATTAAGGACTTCAAGATGATCGGGGCCGCGTATGCGGCCCCTTTATTTTGTGGGGGTTTCAGGCGGAACATCGAAAGGAAGATGCTCTGCTTCAGGACGACGATGGGGAGCTTGGGAGGCTGGATATATGACCTTGTGATGTGGCCCCTGGAGATTCGCTGGGGAAAGGGGTGGCGTATCGCCCTTTGGAGAGGGGTCCATGGTCGGGTACTCGAGATCGGGGTAGGCACCGGGGCCAACGTCCCTTACTACCCCGAGGGGGCACAAGTGACGGCAGTGGACATCGGAGAGGGGATGCTCTCCCGGGCCAGGCACAAGGCACGGGGGCTCGGCCGCGACGCCGATTTCCGCATGGCCGATGTCCACTCCCTGCCCTTCCCCAACGAGAGCTTCGATTTCGTGGTGGGCAGTTTCGTTCTATGTTCAGTGCGCGATCCCCTCCGCGCGCTGGCGGAGATCCGCCGCGTGCTCTCACCCTCGGGCGAGGTGAGGCTATTGGAGCATGTGCGCCCGAAAAACGAGAGGCTCGGGCGAGTTCTCGACCGTATCGCACCCCACTTCGCGAAGCGCACCTGGGAACTGTTCCCCACCGCCCGCCTACAGGTGGAAACGGAAAGGGCATTGGATCGGCACGGGCTCGTACGCCTCTACGTACTGCGGCGCTAGTTCTGGCCCTTTGCGGGACTACCGGTGGTGGTTTAAGCTTCGACGAGGCGATCCTCCATGAGGATATGATCCCTTGAAGCCCGCGTTTCGAGTCCCCGGCGGGGCATCCGCCCCGGGTTTCCTTTGTTGTTCTATTTGGAGGTCCGACGTGAACGCCCTTTGGGTAAGGGGTTTGGAGAAGCGCTTTAGCAAAGGCTTCGGAAGAGGTGTCATATACGCCCTGCGGGGGATCGACATCGAGGTTTCCCCCGGCGAGGTCTATGGGGTTTTAGGGCCGAACGGTTCGGGGAAGTCCACACTTGTGCGGATCGTAGCCACTCTTCTCATCCCCGACGCTGGCGAGGTCCAGGTGTTCGGACACGATGTCGTTCGTGAAGCCCGAAGGGTCCGGGAGCTCGTGCATCGGGTATCCACCGAGGCCGCGTTCTTCAAAAAACTGTCGCCTCTGGAGAACCTCCTTTATGGGGCGCGGCTCTATGGGATCCCGGGCAGGGTCGCAGCCAAACGCGCCCGTAAGCTTCTCCTCCGCCTCGGCCTTCCCTCCGACCGCATCGGGAAGCCCATGGAGCAGCTTTCCCGGGGACAGCAACAGAAGGTGGCCATTGCCCGGGCCTTCCTGCACCCGCCACGCCTCCTGCTCCTGGATGAACCCACCACCGGGCTCGATCCACGCTCCAAACGTGAAGTTCAAGAGCTGATCCTCGAGCTCCGGGAGCGGGAGGGTACCACCGTCTTCCTCACCACCCACGACATGGAGGAGGCCGATCGCATCTGCGACCGCCTGGCGATCCTGGACGAGGGAAGGATCGTGGCCGCGGGGAAACCCGCACAGCTCAAGGCCCGGGTGGGCCGGGATGGAAGAAAGACCACCTTGGAAGAGGTCTTCCTCGACGTCACAGGCAAGGAGTGGAGGGATGATGAGGACGTTCAGGCCGCTTCGGCGTGAGCTCATCGCCACCTGGGGCTTCGTGGCCCGCAACATTCACCTCACCAAGCGCTATTGGGGATGGGAGCTCGTTTGGTTCGCCTACTCCCTCACCAGCTCCCTCGCCGTGGCCTATATAGGTCTGGGAACGGAGAGGCTTTCCGGACCGGGAGTGGACGGGAACTACCTCACCCTGTATCTTCTTGTGGGAACGCTGGTCTGGTCATATCTATCCCAGATCTTCTATGTGATCTCGGAGATGGTGGCCTGGGAGCGGTGGGAGGGGACCATCGAGTACACCTTCATGGCCCCAAGCTCCCGCCTCACTCATCTCGTTGGTACCAGTCTTTTTGCGATCGTATATGGAATCGTACGCACCCTGCTCATCCTGGGTGCCGCAGCGTTGTTCTTCGAGCTCGATCTGGCCCAGGCGAACCTCGGCGCGGCATCCCTGTGGCTTCTTGTGGGCAGTATCTCCTTCACTGGCTTCGGTATTTTGGCAGCGGTGATGCCCCTTCTCTTCCCCGAACGAGGGGTGCAGATGACGAACGTCGTGGCGGCGTTGCTGTTGTTGATCTCGGGAGTTTATTACCCGGTGGAAGTGCTTCCCGGGTGGTTGCAGCTTCTTGCCAAGGCTTCTCCGGCCACCTATGTCATCCGCGGGATGAGGTCCGCGATCCTGGAAGGGACGGGATTAGGGAAAGCAGCCCGCCCCCTCGTCCTCCTCGCCCTCGGCGGGGCGCTGACGATCCTTTTCGGGACTTGGATCTTCTCCCTGGCCGAGCGCTACGCCAAGCGGGCGGGCCGGCTCAAACGTTCCGGGTGATCAGCCGAGCTTCTCCCGGACCTCCTCCAAGAGGGCGGCCGCCTGCACCTTCACCATGCCGTTCTGGAGGAGTACATCCCCCTCGCCCACATCCGCAGCCAGGAGCTCTTCCAGGGCCTGGACGGCCCCTTCCCACATCTTCTTCGGGATGAGATAGTACTGGACGTAGAAGAGCTTGTTTTCCAGGTATGAGGGATAGTCCTCCATCGCCTTGGTGAGGAGTTCGCGCACCTTGTCGAAGTCCTTCTTAAAGGGATGCTTGGCCCAATATGCGGCCAGGGCCCGAAGAGGGCCTCCGTACTCGAACCCGGGATCGAGCTCGATGCAACGTTCCATAATGGCGTAAAGCTTCTTGTCATCGCCCCGGAAAGCCGCGGCGATCAGGGAACCCAAGCCCCCGAGATCGATCTTCCGTGCCCAGTTGGAATAAGTCCAGAAGAGGGCGGCCACGTTCCCACAGGCTTTGACGGCGGCGATGAAGCCTTTGTCTTTTTCTAACGCGGTGAACTCCGGATCGGCCCTGAGGGCCCGTTCGGCATATTCCTGGCCCTTTATGTGCAGCTTCTGCTTCTCCTTGTTCCCCTCGGTCAAGACATCGGCGAGCACGTAATAAGCGTGGGCCAGTTCGGTAAGGAGGTAAATGTCCTCCCCTACTTCCTCAAGGGCTTGCTCATAGAGTGCGATCACCTGAAGCATCTTCTCCCGCAGGGAACCCTGTACGTCCGGGGTGTATAAGGTGGATTCCACTTCCTGGAAGAGAGCATCGGCCTGAGAGGTGAGTTCCTCAGGGGTTTGTCCCAACACCGCGATTCCGAGGGCAAGACACACGACTCCGACAAATGCCGCTCTTTTCATCACATCCCTCCTTTTTTCGAAACTATCCTCACGGCGACGCCACCTTTTCAAGTTTAACGGATCCAGCTCCCCTCCGCGGACGGCATCCCGTCAAAGCCTGTGTATTCGCGGTTTAGGGTGTGGGCGGTCGTTATCCAGTGCTTTTTCGGGAAGCTCCTCGGGGACTCTCCGGCAACGCCAACCGCTCCTCCCAGGTTTCGTCCACGAAAAACCTTCCGCACCGGATTTGGTATACCATAAGCACGTCCTGTTTGGCCTACGGGCTAGGATGGGACCTGTTCAGGCTCCAGGCGTTCATAGCCCCAACGCTCCAGGGCGAACCCCCAACGCCGGTTCACCACCGCGATGGCCGCCGGGTCCAGCCGGTAGGTGTTCTTCCGGTAGCCGGAAACGGAGCGCAGGTAGGCGCGGAAGTCCGGCTCGGCGGCGGCGAACCCCGGTAGCCGCAGCTCCCCGTAGATGCGGCGGAGCTCGTCCAGGGGCGCCCGCTCCAGGTCCTCGAATCGCACCTCGACCAGGTTTCCGGCGGGGATCAGATGCCGGTCGGCGAGGTACCGCTTCATCAGCCGCTCATAGAACTCCAGGACGTTCTCCTCGATCTCTCGGGGATCGACCCTCTGCAGCTGCGACCGGGGGAGCACGGTGCGGTGGAGGTGCAGCGTGGATAGGAAGACGCGGTAGGGATTGCGGTAGATGTGGATAAACTTGGCCTCCGGGAAGAGGCGGAGGAGGACCCGGATCCGCGCGGTGTTGGCGCAGTTCTTCAGCACCAATCTCTTCCCCCCGGAGGCCAGGGTGGCCTTGCGCAGTAGCGTGAGGTAGGTCCCCTCCCAGCGCTCCAGCTCCGCATGGGAAATCCCCTCAAGCAGCACATACCGCTCGAAGAAGTACCGGACCCGCCGGGGGAAGCTGAATCCGTGCAGGAACGAGTAGGGCGACATGTTGGCCAGGGCGAACTCGTCCTCCTCGGGGGCATCGAGGAGAAGAGGCACGTTGTCTATCAGCCGGGTGGGGTAGCGCTTCCGTGTCTCCCTCTCCAAGAACCTCTTTATCCTCCCCCCGCCGATGAGGAAGAACCCCGGCGCCATGGCCTGGAACGTGGTGAGGTAGCCGAACCGCTTGTCCCGGCACAGGAGATGGTGGAGGAACGTGGTCCCGCTCCGCCAGTGTCCGATGATGAAGATGGGGGACGGGTGGATCTCTGTGCGGCGGATGGCCCTCCCGTAACGGAGGCGTTCCCCCAGCCTGAGGGAGCCGGTGAACAGGGTGCTGGCGCACACGAACAGACATCGGGGAAGGAACTCCCGGTCCACCGCGCCTCCTCGGCGGAGGACCCCCAGCCAGCTGCGGAAGGACCCCAGGGCGACGGGGTGCTCCAGGTGTGAGGGCCGCCGCGCGCCGCCTTCGCTCCGGCTCATGGTTCCGCGTCGCTGATCATGACCAGCCCGAAGATGGTGGTGGAGTAGAGGACGCCGCCGTTCGGGTGGATGAACAGGGCCCCCGCCCAGTTGTTGTAGCCCAGGCCCGTCCCCACCAGCTTCTTGTAGACGGTCTTTCCGGTGGCGAAGTCGATGGCGGTGAGGTACCACTTGGTGATCGGACAAGCTTCGTTACGCCAGTACATGTAGACCAAGCCGTTCCCCAGCGACAGCTTGAACACCCCGATGCTCTTCTCCTCGCTCGTCCAGACCTCCTGGCAGGTGTAGGAGCCATCGGGGTTCCTTACCAGGTCGACCCGGGTGAGGCCGCCCACCGGACGGGAACGGGGGAAGATGTGGCGCCCCCAGTTGTTCTCCACCAGGACCGAGTACACGCCCGTGCCCCTCCCGCTTGCGTCGGCGTGCTCGAAGCAGACCACGCTGACGTCGGTGCCGCTCTTTCCCTCCTGGAACAGCGGCTGGCGGCACACCACCTCCCCATCGGAGCGCCGCACGAAAAGGAGATTGATCCGGGGCTCGGCGTTGTCGGTGATCACCACGAACCCGTCCTCCGGGCTCCCCACCAGGGACACGGAGGTCCCGGACCCCCGGGAGATGTGCCCGGCCTTCTTCCGGGACCCGCGGTCGTAGGGCGTGCGCCAGGCCACCACGACGTCACCGTCCTCGCCCAGGACGAACCGGTACAGCGCGTGGTCGGACACGATGAAGACGCCGTCCTCGCCCACGGCGAACGAGTTCTCGATCACTTCCCCTTCCAGGCGCAGAGAGTGGACCTCGCCGGTGGCGATCTCGATGGTGCCCACTATCCCCTGGGTGGTGGCGTACCAGTAGTACTCCCCTCCCCAATCGGGGAGCACCCAGGCCACGCTGTCCTGGTGGGGCCAGCCCATGGGAACTACATAGTCGCGGAGGTCGTATTCGCGTACTAGCTCGAACTCGCCGCCCGGCTCGGGCACCTGGATCACCAGAACGGTGTTCCGGGTGGTGGGCACGATGGCGCGGTCTTCGTTGTCGAGGTAGAAGTACATGCCCGCCCCGATGTACTCCCAGGGCATGACCCCCTGGAGTAACCAATAAATGGGCCGGGGCGGGAGGTCGTAGGAGGCCAATTCCTCCAGGATGTAGGGATCCATGAGCTCAAGCTGGAACCGCCGCCCGTTGCTGTACACCGCCACCAGGCGGCCGTATCTATCGAAGGTGATCGTCCCGTAACCCCCAAAGCCCTGGGTCCGCGACCTCACCCGGAGGTCCGGGCCGATGGGGCCGCTGGCCTCGTAGGCGTCGCTCATATAGGCGTCGCAGTGCATGTTGCTGGCTCCGTTTGCCGCCATGTACGGATGCCGGGGGATCTCCACATGGGGAATGGGGCGGGGGTTCCACCCGGGGAGATAGGCCATGAAGTCGTCACACCCCGGCGGCGGCTCGGCCCCGCGGTGGACCAGGGAGTTCCACCCCCAGATGAAATACTCCCAGGGATA
>MTNL01000088.1 GCA_002010365.1 Candidatus Acetothermia bacterium JdFR-50
ATGAGGATGGCGACGCCAGAATCCCTGATCGCGTTGATACTCCGGAACACGTTCTCCACCAAGTTCGGCGCTAGGGCGGCCGTGGGCTCGTCCAGGAGGAGGATCACGGGATCGAGCATCAGCGCCCGCCCCATAGCCACCATCTGCCTCTCGCCCCCGGACATCTTCCCCACACGCTGCCGGCGCCTCTTCCGCAACACCGGGAAGAGCTCGTAGACCCGCGCCAACCGGTCCCCGATGTCCCCCCGGAGGATGAAGGCCCCCATCTCCAGGTTCTCCTGCACGGTAAGGGAGGGGAATACATTGTCCACCTGGGGGACATAGCACATCCCAAGTCGTACGAGCCTGTGCGGGGGAAAGCCGGTTACCTCATGGCCGCCGAGAAGAACTTTCCCCTCACGGGGATGTAGGAGGCCGAAGATCGTCTTAAGAAGCGTGGATTTCCCCGCTCCGTTCGGGCCGATGATGGTGACGATCTCCTCCCTCCCTACCTCGATGGAGACCCCGTGAAGGACCTCCATATCCCCGTAGCCTGAATGGATATCCCGCGTCTCAAGCAACGGCATACTGCCCGCCGAGATAAGCCTCGATCACCTGTGGATTCTCCCGCACCTCCGCGGGACTGCCCATAGTAAGAACCTTGCCCTCGCTCATTACGATGACCGGATTGCAGAGGTTCATCACGAGGTCCATGTCGTGTTCAATAAGGAATACCGTGATCCCCCAATCGCTGACGAGCTCCCGGATCCTCTGGGCGAGCTTCCTCATGAGGGTGGGGTTGACGCCGGCGCCGGGCTCATCCAAGAGCACCATCACCGGATCGGCCATCAGGGCGCGGGCAAGCTCCAACAACTTCTTCTGCCCCCCCGAGAGGCTTTTGGCCGGTTCATCCCGGAGGTGGCGTAGACCCACGAATTCCAGGACCTCTTCGGCCTTGCCACGTATCTCTACCTCTTGGCGGCGCACGAGGAACGGACGGAAGAGGGGGGTCCAAACCCTCTCCCCAGCCTGGAACTTGGGGACCACCATAAGGTTCTCAAGGACCGTCATTTCGCCGAAGACCCGGGGGATCTGGAAGGTACGGTAAAGGCCGAGATGATAGAGCTTATAGGGAGGCCAACCGGTGATGTCCCTTCCCCTGAAGAGGACTCTGCCCCTATCGGGCCGGTAGAACCCGCTGATGAGGTGAAACAGGGTCGTCTTCCCCGCCCCGTTGGGGCCGATCAGCCCGGTGATCGAACCTTCCTCCACCCGGAGGGAGCAGTCCCTCACCGCCCATAGCCCGCCGAATCGTTTGCTCACCCGCTCAACTTCCAGCATTGCCCGCCCCTACAAAACAAAAACGCGGCACATTGTGCCGCTCATTACAACCCATTGGCGGTGCCAATGGGCCTTCAACCCGTAAACCAGAAGAACTCCTCGAGAATCACCTCCCTCATCATCGCTCGATCCCTTCTCCAAGCCAGCATTGCTCAGTATATACAGTCTTTCCCGCGATCCGTCAAGATAACCACCGTCCTCGTCCGGGACGGAGCTCTTCTTGACGAGGACACAACGAGTGTCATATATAGAATGTGTACGTGGTGATTTGGGATGAAAATTGAGACAGTTGCAGCGTGGAAGGGGGTGATGCATCGGAACCTGCATCTGAGGGGTTATTACTTCCTTATGGCTTAGGGGCACTGCTCCCTCATACTCAGCGGAGCAGTGCCGAAAGCGGAGCTTAAAAGCTCCGTTTTTTATTTGAAAGGAGGTATGGATGAAAAAGGCTTTCGTTGCGTTGATCCTTGGGCTCTTCACGGCCACTGTGGCCTTGGGGGCGGAGCCGATCAAGATCGGGGGTCTCTTTCCTCTCACCGGCCCCCTCTCCCCTTATGGAAAGGAGATCGTCAACGGGGCCAAACTCGCCGTACAGCAGATAAACGCGCTGGGAGGGGTGCTGGGGCGCCCACTGGAACTCATCGTCCGTGACACCGCCACCTCCCCCGACGTGGGCCGAGATGCGGCGGCCAAGCTCATCGAGATCGACGGTGTCGTGGCCATCGTGGGAGCCCTTGCGAGCGGTGTAACGCTGGCGGTCTCTAGCGTGACGATCCCCGCGCAGATCCCCCTCATCTCCCCCTCCTCCACCTCCCCGGCGATCACGGAGCTCGCGGACAACGATTTCGTCTTCAGGACTTGTCCCTCCGACGCCCTGCAGGGGGTAGTAGAGGCCCAGCTGGCACGGAACTTGGGCTACAAGACAGTTGCCGTCATCTTCGTGAATAACGCTTACGGCCGAGGCCTGGCCGAGGTATTCAAGGCGAATTTCGAGGACAAGGACCACATCGTCACCGCGATGATTCCCTACGAGCAGAACAAGCCCTCCTATCGCGGCGAAGTAGAGCAAGCGTTGGCGGGGGACCCCGACGCCATCAACCTGATCGGCTATCCCATCGACGGGAACAAGATCATCATCGAGGCCCTAGAGCAAGGGTACGAGGGTGAGTTCCTCTTCCCAGATGGGATGAAGGGGGAGGGCGTGACCCCCGGGCCTGCCTGTCCGGCGGAGGGACCGTGTGACGAGCAATACCTCGAGGGAAGCTTCGGGACTGCTCCGGGCGCTTTGGTGGTGGCGGCCCGAGCTGCCTTCGAGGAAGACTATGAAACCGTATTCGGACCGAGTGGGATTCCGTTCCGCGCCGAGGCCTACGATGCCGTGGTGTTGATCGCCCTGGCCATCGCCACCGCGGGCGAGGCCTCGGGCCCCGCGATCCAGGCGAAGTTGCGCGAGGTCGCGAATCCGCCCGGCGTCGAGGTCACCTACGGCGAGCTCGACAAAGCCTTTGCCCTCCTGGCCGAGGGGAAGGACATCAACTACCAGGGCGTCTCCGGACCGATCACTTGGAACGAATACGGTGACGTCGCTGAGGGAGCGATCGAGATCTGGACTGTCAGGAACTGCCAGATTCGCTCAGTTTGGGTAGTAGAAATTAGGTAAGCACCGGAGCTTTCCCTTCTTTGAGGGAGACGGGGGCTGCATGTGCAGCCCCCTTTTCTATTTCCCAGTTTCCAATCGAGGGACTCCGGTCGCCCCATGCTGGATCCCCATAAGGGGGATTGAAAGACCGGATATTTCGTTCGGATCTTCAATCTGGGCTAAGAAACCACAAGAGCTCGTGATCCCGTCCCTGTTTGATTACGTGCCTCATTATCCAAACAGTGTGTCTTTGCCACGTTCGCCCTACCTGGGTTGTGCTCCTTCTCTTCCCTTGGGTACCACCAAATTAGTAAACCACCCTCATCATCGCCGCCTCGGCCCCCTGCTCACTCCATTGGGCTGAAGCTTTTCAGCCTTTTGGACATGTCCCTACCATTGCCAGTCAGACGACACATCTCCAGTCGTCACAACGCAAGTCATCAAAAAATACGCCCTTATACCCTGAGTATCCCACGTCCGGAGAGGCCTTGCCACTTTTATCAATCCCCGAAAGGAATGCTGACCTCAAAGGCCACATTCCATCTTGATCCCACGTGCACAAGCTTCCTCCCTACCTCGAAAGAGCGATGATGGCAACCCTGGAGACCCTTTCGGGAGGGAAAACAGCTGATGGTGGGCTCCCCTGGGGAAGCTGGAAGCGCTGCTGCTCGACGAGATGCTTTCAGGGATTGTACCGGTCTCATTATCAAATTCTACAACGTTTTCGGCAAGATCCATGGGGAGGAGCGCATGAATTCCTTTGCGAAGCAAAATACCCGCGCTGGCCTTTCCCCATCGTCGAGACGTCCGTGAGACGGACCGGATCGCAGTCGACGACCCGAAAGAGGGCTTATCAACTCAGATTCAGTCCGCAAGGTCCAACCCGACATCGGCCAACATCGAAAAATCCGAAATCTCACCGAACATCACAGGGCTGTGGGACTGACTTTCACGCTTTGTTCCTTTCGATTGCTGACGGAATCGGACATTTCTGGAAATTGGCCCCGTTGCCCCTTTCGTCAAGATCGCTCAGCCCCTGTTAGCTTCAATAGCCGGTTTATCCCGTGGGTCTACGCAAAGGCAAATTGTCGTTGTTGCCTCAGTTCATCGGATCCAACCCGTGATCCCCACAAAACCGGGAACCGGTTGCCATTCGGGACGTGAAAGGTACAGTACCGGTACGTATGAGCCGATCAAGGTATCAGAGGACGGGGGCTCATGATGTGGCCCATGTCAACCGCGTAACACGGTTAGCACGTTACATAGCGGAACGGGAAGGAGCGGATTTGGACGTGGTACTCACTGCGGCGCGGCTCCACGACATCGCCCGGGATGAACCGAACCATGCCCGCCGAAGCGCGAAAGTTGCACGGCGGATTCTGAGAGCACAAAGTTATCAGGAAGACTTCATCGAGCGTGTGGCCCATTGCATCGAGGCCCACTCCTTTTCCAGTCGAATAAAACCAAGGACAATAGAGGCAAAAGTCTTGAGCGATGCCGATAAACTTGACGCTATGGGAGCGGTGGGGGTCGCACGCGCCTTTATTTATTCCGGCGAGGCCGGCCGTTCGTTGGAGGAAACCCTAAACCACTTCACAGAAAAACTCCTCAAGTTATATGACGCCTTACAAACTGAGACAGCGCGACAGCTTGCCCGAAAACGGCATGAATTTCTGGTGGATTTTTTCCATCGTCTCGTGGAAGAACTTTTTTGGAATCCTTAGAAAGTCCCTATGTGGATGCGTCCGTAGCAGATACTCTGGGGTCATCCGGATCTAAGGCTGATCTTCTTTTCCAATTTCCTGTGGACCTTTGGAGCTATGTTATACACCTTCGTGTGGCCCAATTACGTGCGGGACTAAGGCGGAGGTCCGGCGGAAATCGGCATCCTTTCCTCCATCATGTTCGCCACCATCGCCCTGACTCTGATCCCGGGGGGATTTCTAGCGGATCGTCGGGAGCGTCGAGGGTTGATGCTCACCACGTGGGGTTTAGCCACCCTGGCTCCGCTCTTTTGTGCTACCGCGACGAACTGGCGGGCCTTAATCCCCCGGGGTAGTGCTTTATTGCGTCTTCGTGGGATGGCCGGCCATGGAGGCCTACATAGCTGATGCGATATCCACGGAGGAGCTGTCGCGGGCGTTTGCCCTCACCAACGCGGGTTATTCGGCCGGGGCCATTCTCTCCCCCCTCATCGGTGCTGCTTTGCTCCCGAAGGTGGGGGTGCGGGAGCTTTTCTGGACTGCGTTTTTCTTCTTCTGTCTCTCCACACTCACCTTAGCTTTTATCCATCCCCAACGTCCTCGCCCCTCGAGAAGCCGGCCGAAAGCTCTCACCCTTGATCAGAAATTCTTGCTTTGGACAGGAGCTTTCGTGGCAGCAGCTTGGACCAGTGCTGCCCTGCGCCCCTTCTTGGGGCCATATCTCGAGGACCTCTTGGGCCTAGCGCGGCCATGGATCCTTGCTGCAGGAACCCTCATTTCTCTGGGAGAGGTGGCATTAGCCCCGGTGCTTGGAGGACTGAGGGATAGGCGAGGGCCCAGGGCCTTGGCGGGCAGTTTGTGGGCGATGGGAGCGGGATGTCTCCTTTTGGTTTTCGGTGGCATCTGGGGACTGGTGCCAGCATCCATTCTCATTGGCGGGAATAGGTACCCGCTTCTCTTTTCCGCTCGGCCATCGGGCGGAGAACATCCTTTGGGCGGGGGAAGGCCTTCGCTTGGACCTTGGTGGTGGCTTCAGGAGCCCAGGCTCTGGGACCCCCGGTAGGGGCATCGTTATACGATCTTTCCCCCACCGGCCCCCTTTGGCTTGCTTTTGGGATGGCGACGGGTCTGGGAAGCTCGATATGGTTTGTCGCAGTGCGCGCGCGACCCCGTGCCAGCTTTTAAGAGTTTTCTAAGCGCCTTACGGTATGACCCACACGTTTTTCGCAAATCGACGTTCCTTCTTCAAACGCCCCTGGTGACATCCTCACGGAATGTCAAAAGTTGTGGTTCCGAATAGTTTTTGTTATTAACCAATCCAAGAGGGTGCAGGATCCACCTTAACCGAAAGGGGCAATTGAGGCAAGACCGCTCTTAGTTGTTCCATTACCTCATCGGTGCCCCTAATTAAAACCTGATACCGCGGCACACCCCGCAAAGGCAGAAGCCGGGAGGGACCCAAAACCTCTAAGCCAGCATTGGCAAGGTGTTCAGCGTATTTACTGGCCCGGTCCTGCGCTCTGTTTCCCTCGATTAAAATCCTCACCAAGCGTACAAACGGTGGATATTTCAGTTCCCGACGGAAAGTAACTTCCATCTCGTACAGACCACGATAATCTCCACGGAGGGCGTGGGCGATGGCGTAGTGATCGGGGTTATTAGTCTGAACGATCACCTCCCCACCCCTCTCCCCGCGCCCGGCCCTTCCGGCGGCGGCCACAAGCAATTGGAAAGTGCGTTCCCCGGCACGGTAATCGGGAGCGGACAGAAGGCCATCGGCGTTTATCACCCCAACGAGGGTGATCCGGGGAAAGTCCAGTCCTTTACCCACCATCTGGGTTCCCACCAAAATGTCCAACCTTCCCTCGGCCAGGGCCCTTAAAATCTCGGTACGTTTGGAAGCGGTTTCGGAATCCAATCTCGCCACCCTAGTTTTGGGAAAGAGCCTCCTCGCCTCGTACTCCACCCGTTCCGTTCCCAACCCAAACAGCCTGAACCTTTGCCCGCCACAACGAGAACAACGGGGTTTGGGAAAAGAACGTCCGCAAGTATGGCAACGGAAGGTCTTCTCCAATAGATGGAACACTAACGCCACCTCACATAGATCACACCGCAGGACCGCACCGCAGTCCCGACAGGCGGCCCCGGTAAAGAAGCCAATCCGGTTGAGGAAAAGGAGGACCTGTCCCCCAGAAGCCAGATGCCGCTCCATCGCCTCCCGTAGGGATTCGGCGATCACCTCATCCGGAGGAAAGGGCACAGCCCGCACCACCGGCGGTTCCCCGACCACCCTTTCGGGGAGCTCGAGGAGCTCATATTCCCCTTTCTCCGCCCGGAAGAAGGTCTCAACGGAAGGGGTAGCGGATCCCAGAACGAGCACAGCTCCCTCCGCCTGGGCGCGAAATTCCCCCACTTCCCGTGCATGATAGTGAGGAGCCATCTCCTCCTGCTTGTAGGCCGGCTCGTGTTCCTCATCAAGGATAAAAAGGGAAAGCCTCCCCAGGGGTATGAAGGCCGCGGAACGTGTGCCCACCACAACCTTGGTCCGCCCCTGCAGGGAGTCTTCCCACGTACGCCACCGCTCCCCCGCCGGCATCTCCCCGAAATAAAGCCGCGGTGAGGATTTCACAGGGGAAAGGGCATTCTGAACCCTGGTCCAAAGCTGGGGAAGCAAAGAGACCTCCGGTTCCAAAAAGAGCACATCTCGCCCCCGTTCCACCGCAAACCGCGCTGCCCGAAGGTACACCTCCGTTTTCCCTGAGGCTGGGGGTCCGAAGAGTAGGTACTTCCGCCCTTGGCCGAGACCGGCGATGATAGATTCCAAGGCCCTTTCCTGAGCAGGAGTAAGCCGTATCCTCTTCGGCAACTCCCGTAGGGGAAATGCGAACGGAAGGGATTCCGGCTTCAGGAGCCCCTTTTTCACCAGGGCCCGAATCACCGAAGACGAGACCCCCACCTCGGCCCTCAAGAGCCCCTCTTCCACCGGGCCGGCGAGGGCCCGTCGCAGGACCTTGGCCTGGGCCGGAGCACGATCCTTTAATTCTTCCAGGAATTTCTGTGCCTCCCGAAGTGGAACGCCCAGACTGAAACGTCGTGGACGGGGTCTTGCTATACGGGGCAGGGATCGCTCAAGCACCATCCCTAACGAAATGAAGTACCTACGGGAAAGTTCTTCCAATAGGGGAAGCTCCCAATACGGGAGCACAAGTCCCTTGTCCTCTAGGATCG
>MTNL01000089.1 GCA_002010365.1 Candidatus Acetothermia bacterium JdFR-50
CCCGCCGCAACAACCGCGATAATCCCGAGTGGGAGCTGGCGTTTACCTTCTTCTACACCATCCCGGATCCCTCGCTGGTGCTCCCGCTCAATCCCAACTACGCCGGGTGGTGGGACACACCCCAGAAGCGGATCCTCGTCGAGGTCCTCAACCAGATCACCGACTTCAAGGTGCGCTACAAGGTCTGGGAGGCCATCTTGGAACTGTGGTACATCGAGGTTCCCACCGTCAAGTTCGGCGATGCGTTCCAATTGCACCTGAAGCGAGACGACCTCAAGGGGTACGGGACGGAATACATAAACATGGGCGCCGCCCCGTACTTCTGGAACTCCTGGAAGGAGTAAAGGACCAAAGGGGCCTCCCCATGGGGAGGCCCCTTTATCTTTTAAAAGCGGGCGAAGTCGATGTTCTCCTATATCGTGCGCCGGGCCGCGGGGATGGTAGTGAGCGTCCTTTTGGTGGTCACCATCACCTTCATCCTCATGCAGCTCATCCCCGGGGATCCCGCCTCGGTCCTTTTGGGTCCCAACGCCACCCCGGAGCAGATCGCGGCCTTGAACCGAACCTGGGGCTTTGACCGGCCGATCCTGGTGCAGTTCTATAAGTACTTCGTCAACTTCCTCCGGGGGAATCTGGGGGAGTCCATCTTCTTCCGCCAACCGGTGCTCCGGATCATCGGCCAGCGGGCCGAGACGAGCGTGTTCCTTGGGATCATGGCGCTGATGGTGGTGGTGGGCTTGGGGATCCCCGCGGGGGTGATCGCCGCGGTGCGTCCCAACAGTTGGGTGGACACCTCCCTTTTGCTCCTCGCCCTGGCCGGGGCCTCCATCCCCAGCTTCTGGCTCGGGCTGATGCTGATGGTTGTGTTCGCAGGGAAGCTCCACCTCCTACCCAGCTCCGGCTACACCTCGGTGATCGCCACCGGAAACCTCGCCAACCTGAAAAACCTCATCCTTCCTGCCTTCGCCCTGGGATTCGTGAACGCGGCCCTGGTGGCCCGGACGGCCCGCTCCAGCATGTTGGACGTATTGCGAGCAGATTACATCACCACCGCCCAGGCCAAGGGCCTTCGGGACTCGGTGGTGATCCTAAAGCATGCCCTGCGCAACGCCGCGATCCCGATCACCACCGTGATCTCCTTCACCTTCGCGTCTCTCGTTTCGGGTGCCGTGGTCACCGAGAACGTGTTCGCCCTCCCCGGTGTGGGGAGCCTCATCGTCCAGTCGGTCCTCAAGCGGGATTACCCCACCATCCAGGGCATCATGTTGGTGGTAGCGGTCCTCTACGTGGTGATCAATTTCGTCACCGACTTGACTTACGCTTTCCTGGATCCCCGGATCCGCTACCGCTAGGAGGGAAGAAATGAGCTTCGCCAAACTCATCCTGCGCCGCAAGACCCTCCTTTTCGCCGTGGGGATACTCCTTTCCCTGGTGGTGATTTCCATTTTCTCCCCCTACTTCGTCCCCTACGATCCCGACGCCCTGAGCCTCACCGACCGCCTGAAGGCCCCGAGCGGGGCCCACTTTTTCGGCACGGATCACTTCGGACGCGACATCTTCAGCCGTACCTTGGTGGGAACGCGGGTGACCTTCATCCTGGGACTCTCTATCTCCGCGTTTGCGCTGGTGTTTGGGGTCCCCCTGGGGGTACTGAGCGGCTACTACGACCGGGTGGGGATGGTGATCATGCGGGTGATCGATGCCCTCATGGCCTTCCCCGCCATAATCCTGGCCCTCGCGCTCATGGCCATCATGGGGAAGCCAGGGATGGTGAACGTGATCATAGCCGTGGGGATGGTATGGGCACCGCGAATGGTGCGGGTGGTTTACAGCTCCACCCTCTCCCTGCGGGAGAACACCTACGTGGAGGCCGCCCGGGCGCTGGGCGCCTCCTCCGGACGGATCCTCGTGCGCCACATCGCGGTGAATCTCCTCTCCCCGGTGATCGTCCAGTCCACCTTCACTTTCGCCTTCTCCATAATGGAGGTGGCGGCCCTGAACTTCCTCGGGGTGGGGATCCCCCCCTATGTGCCCAGCTGGGGCGGGATGATGAACGAAGGGCGCACCTACATCATCCGCGCCCCGTGGATCATCATCTTCCCCGGGGTGTTCCTCGCCCTCTCGGTCCTCTCCTTCAACCTCCTGGGGGATGCGCTCCGGGACCGCCTGGATCCCCGACTACGGAATATCGTGTAGGCAGGTCCACGACTTCGACAAGCGATGAAAGCTTAGGAAACCACCCGCTCCAGGGGGAGGATCCTCCGCAGGAACTGACCCGTATAGGATTCCTTCGTCTCCGCCACCTGTTCCGGGGGTCCCTCGGCCACGATCCGCCCGCCTCCCTCTCCTCCCTCGGGACCAAGATCGATGATCCAGTCGGCGGTCTTAATCACATCCAGGTTGTGCTCGATCACCACCACCGTGTTCCCCGCGCCCACCAAGCGATGCAGCACCTGGAGAAGCTTGCGCACGTCCTCGGGATGGAGCCCGGTGGTGGGCTCATCCAGGATGTAGAGGGTCTTCCCCGTGGCCCGGCGGCCCAGCTCCCGGGCGAGCTTTATCCTCTGGGCCTCTCCTCCCGAGAGCTCCGTGGCGGGCTGGCCGAGCCTTATATAGCCCAGGCCCACGTCGTATAGCGTCTGGAGCTTGTGACGGATGGGGGGGATGTTCTCGAAGAACTTCAGCGCTTCCTCCACCGTCATCTCCAGTACTTCGGCGATGTTTCGCCCCTTGTACCGTACCTGAAGGGTCTCCTTGTTGTATCGGGCCCCTTTGCAGACGTCGCAGGGGACGTAGATGTCGGGGAGGAAGTGCATCTCGATCTTGACCTTACCCTGGCCCTGGCAGGCCTCGCAGCGGCCGCCCTTCAGGTTGAAGGAGAACCGGGCCGGGGTGTAGCCTCGCATCCTCGCCTCCGGGGTGGCGGCGAAGACCTTCCTGATGTCGTCGAAGACCTTGGTGTAGGTGGCGGGGTTGGAGCGGGGGGTCCTCCCGATAGGGGATTGGTCGATCACGATCACCTTGTCGATGTGCTCCACGCCTTCGATATCGTCGTGGGCCCCGGGCTTGGGGGCGTGCAGCCCCAGCTTCCACGCCACCCCGCGATAGAGGATCTCTTCCACCAGGGTGGACTTCCCCGAGCCCGATACCCCGGTGACGCACACGAAAAGACCCAGGGGGAACTTGACGTCGATCCCCTTCAGGTTGTGCTCCCGGGCGCCGCGGACGACGAGCCATTTGCCCTTGGGTTTCCTGCGCTCGGCGGGGATGGGGATGGCCCGCTTTCCGGCGAGGTACTGCCCGGTGAGGGAGCGCTCGCAGCGGGCGATCTCCTCGGGCGTCCCGGTGGCCACCACGTATCCCCCGTGGAGCCCGGCCCCGGGGCCCAAGTCGATGATCCAGTCGGCGGACCGCATGGTTTCCTCGTCGTGCTCTACCACGATCACCGTGTTCCCCAGGTCCCGCAGGCGCTTAAGGGTCCGAAGTAACCGCCTTATGTCCCGGGGATGGAGCCCCACCGAGGGCTCGTCGAGGACGTACAGGACCCCGGTGAGCTGGGAGCCGATCTGGGTGGCGAGGCGGATCCTCTGGGCCTCACCCCCGGCCAGGGTGTTCGCTGGCCGGTCCAAGGTGAGGTAATCGAGGCCCACATCGGCCAGGAATTCCAAGCGCGCCCGGATCTCCTTTAGGATCTGGTGAGCGATCATCCGTTCGCGTTTGGTGAGCTTATCCTCCAGGTTCGCGAACCAAGCCAGAGCCTCCTTCACCGTCATCCTGGTGACCTCGTGGATGTTCTTTCCGCCCACCGTCACCGCTAGGGCTTCCGGCCGGAGCCTGGTGCCGTTGCAGGCCGGACACGGGAGGGCCGACATATACTGCTCGATCTCTTCCCGCGCTTCCTCCGACTGCGCCTCCCGGTACTCCTTCTCCAGTGAGGGGATCAACCCCTCGAAGTACCGCCAGTAGGTGCGGGTCTTGCCGTAGGTGGTGGTGTAGACGAACGGGATCTCCTCGTCGGTCCCCCAAAGTAAGATGTCCAACTTGCGCTTGGGGAGCTTCCCCAGGGGAATGTCCATGGGGATCTTGTACTCCTGACACACCCCCTCGATCTGGGCCCAGAGCCACCGGGAGCGGGAGTTGGCCCAAGGGATGAGGCCGCCGTCGCGGATGGACTTGCGCTTGTCGATCACCAGATCCGGGTCCACCACCATCCGCACCCCCAACCCTCCGCACTCGGGGCACGCCCCGTAGGGGGAGTTGAAGGAGAAAAGGCGCGGCTCGATCTCGGCGATGGAGATCCCGCACACGGGGCAGGCGAAGTGCTCCGAGTAGAGCCGTTCCTCATCCCGGTCGACGAGCTGGACGACGACGAGCCCCTCCCCCCACTTGAGGGCCGTCTCCACCGAATCGGCGATGCGACCCCGCTTGCGGTCGGAGACCTTTATCCGATCGATGACGATCTCGATGTCGTGCTTCCTGTTCTTGTCCAGCTCGATCTCCTCGTAGAGGGTGCGCAGGGACCCGTCCACCCGCACCCGCACGAACCCCTGTTTTTTCAGCTCCTCGAAGAGCCCCCGGTACTCGCCCTTCCGGCCCCGCACCACCGGTGCCATGATCTGCACCCGGGTCCCCTCGGGGAGAGACATGATCCGATCCACAATCTCTTGCGCCGTTTGACGCTCGATGGGACGGCCACACCCGGGGCAATGGGGTTTTCCGATCCGGGCGAACAGCAACCGCAGGTAGTCGTAGATCTCGGTCACGGTACCCACGGTGGAGCGGGGGTTGTGGGAGCGGGCCTTCTGGTCGATGGAGATGGCGGGGGAGAGGCCTTCGATGAAGTCCACGTCGGGCTTTTCCATGAGGCCTAAAAACTGTCGCGCATAGGCGGAGAGCGACTCCACGTAACGGCGCTGGCCCTCTGCGTAGATGGTGTCGAAGGCAAGGGAGGACTTGCCCGACCCGGAGATCCCGGTGATCACCACGAGCCGGTTCCTGGGGATCTCCAGGTCGATGTCCTTCAAGTTATGCTCTCGCGCGCCCTTGATGACAATCTTTTCCATAGCGGTTTCAAATCCCGTCTTTTCCGTCACATTTAGACAGACTAACCCCGTCGAAAATATACCCCTGTCCCCATCTTCGGGCCACCCAAGCTACTTTAAACCTTCGCCCTCTCCAGGGAATGAGAGATCGTGATACACCGCGACGGACCACGGGAGGACACGACACATTCCCCAACCTCCAGAGGGTGCGCAGCGCCACGTTCATCCCCACCAGGAGGAGGACGAGCGGGAAGATGGCGAGCTTATTCTGGCGAGTAAGAAGGAGGCTTTCCTCCAGCGCGTCGAGAAGGGGGAGGTCGGCATCCACCAGCGCGATGTCGAAGGCGAAAAAGATCAACACCACCAAAGGCTCAGGGATGATCAGGAATCTAAAGCCAATCACGGCCATGAGATCGAACAGCAAAACGGCAAGGAGCACCGCGATAGGCCGCCGGAACGGGCGAAGTAGATCCGATACTTTGGCCTGCCCCCTGACTACCTGCAGAAGGAAGTAACCAAAACCCAGCCGGAGGAATTGGCCTAACGTGAAGAGGAAGACCATCCCAGATAGCCTTGGGATCTTGGTTCTCTCTGAAAAAGGATGTAAGTCCCAACGGGAGGGCTCCAAGATAGGACACGAACTCCCGCGTCACCATTACCACGGCGATGCACGGTCCCGCGAACAACAAGACAACGGGAAAGACATGGTGAGAATTAGTCCAGTACGTTCTTGTCCCTACGATAATCCACCGCCCCAAGGGCCCGAACGGACCTCATCGAATTGTAATTGCGTGTCCGTCCAATTCGTCAAACACCGTGCGCCCTCGGCTGCCTCCCGCCCAAAAATCCACTTTCCCGCTCCGAAGGTTCGGCGCGAAAAGGCGAGGCTCTGAAAGTTGTGCCGTCCCCAAAAGGCGCGTTATTTAGGGGCAGGCTGAAAGGAGGGCGAAAATGGTTTATGCTTGTGCCCCTCCCACTTTGCGGAGAGATCAAGGGACAGGAGGTGTGGCCTTGACGTTGAAAGAAATCGTTGAACGGGCACGGAAAGATACGGTGGTTCCCATTTCGGAACGGGATGTCGAACGTACCCTTTCAGCCCTCCTTGCTTCCGAGGATATCTGGCGCGTAATCGACCTCTCCCAGGTCCCGGTGATGGCCCTGGTGCGGGTTCTCTCCGCCCTTAAGGGAGCCGGATTGCTCGATTGGGATGGGGGGCGTCTCGTTCTCACCCCTGCTGGCAGGGAGTTCACCGAATCCCTCGGGATCGGGCCGCGCCTCGAGCTGAAGTGCCCCCATTGCGGCGGCCGGGGCACTACCCTCGGCCCGGTGGGGGAGATCGCCGGCAGGTTCAGGGAGATCGCAGCGGACCGCCCTGAGGCCATCCAGGACTACGACCAAGGCTACGTCACCGAGGAAACCACTCTCCACCGGGTGGCGTTCATGTGGTCCCGGGGGGACCTGTACGGAAAGGACCTCATCGTCCTCGGTGACGATGACTTAGTTTCCATCGCCGCCGCCCTCACCCGCGCCCCCAGGAAGGTGGTGGTGCTGGAGATCGACCAGCGCCTGGTGGACTTCATCCGGGATGTGGCGGAAAAGGAAAGGCTCCCCATCGAGGTGAAGCAGCACGACCTCCGCGAACCCCTGTCCCCGGACCTCAAGGGACACTTCGACACCTTCTTCTGCGATCCCACCGAGTCCCTCAGGGGTTTTAAGGTCTTCGCCGAGCGGGGGATCGCGGCGCTGCGGGGCCCGGGGTCCGCGGGGTATCTGGGCCTCACCCACTGTGAGGCCTCTTACGCCAAGTGGCGCGAGATCCAGCGGTTCTTCCTCGACGCCGGCACGGTGATCGCCGAGCTCCGCGACGCCTTCCACGACTACGTGAACTGGCCCTACATCGACCACATGCGTTCCTGGCCCCACCTCCCCGTCCACCGTATCCCCGGCCACGAGGAGATCTGGTACCGCTCCGCCCTCGTCCGCATCGAGGTGGTGGAGGGGCCACATATCGAGGAGCGCCGCTACGAAGGCGACATCTTCGCGGATGAGGAAGCTGCCACCACCTGACGGGTGACGCGTAAAGGACAAAAGGTGACATGGGAAGGGGTTGGGATGTGGGATCACCCGAAGGTGACGCGGGCGGCGTTGGTGAGCGGGGCGGCGGAAGGGGGAACCGAGCTCAACGCCTTCGACAATGCCCTCCTCGCCGCGGGGATCGGCGATGTGAATTTGATCAAGGTCTCCAGCATCCTTCCGCCCCACGTGGAGCTCCTCGAGGCGGTGCCGGAACTTCCCCGGGGCGCGTTTGTGCCCGTAGTTTACGCTGAAAGGACCTCCACTATCCCCGGTGAGACCATCGCCGTGGCCGTGGGCGCCGGGAGGGCGCCGGACGGCTTCGGGGTGGTGATGGAAGCGGGCGGGAGCACCGCGGCCGAGGCCGAGGCGGAAGTCCGGAGGAAGATCGAGGAGGCCTTCCGCGTGCGGGGTCTTTCCCTCGTGGATGTCCGGGTGGTGGCCGCGGAGCACCGGGTGGAGCGGTGCGGCTGTGTGGTCGCCGCCTGCGTTTTCTTCTAAAATACCTTCTCGTGAACAAGCCACTATACCCGGGAG
>MTNL01000188.1 GCA_002010365.1 Candidatus Acetothermia bacterium JdFR-50
CTCGAAGAGATCGGTGGTCCGATCGTTCACGCCAACCCAGAAGATCCCTGGGCGGATCTCGCGTGTTGCCATAGTTCACCTCCATCGGGGTTTATAACCCCGCGTCAAGAGAAAACAAGTTTCATTTTCGCCTAGCCGAGCCTCATAGATGCCCCTCGTCCTCCCGGTACTTTTCCTCCAGGATTGCCTCCCGCACCCGGGCCACGAGATGGGGATGGTACTGACCGAGCTCACGTAGGATCAGGAAACCGAATGGCCGAAACCGCCGGTACCACACCACGGCCCGGCGGACCAAATCTTCGTCGTCCTCGGGGATCCCGGCGATCTTCCGGGGTGACGCATGATGAGGAGCTTTCCCTCCCGCTCGAGCCGGAGGAGATATGCGGCGGCGTCATCTACCCGGATCTCCCGCAAGGGCACCACCGGTTTCGGGGATACCACCTCCTCTTCCCAGCCCGTCTGTCCCTCCAGGAACCCTTCCCCGGGGAGGACGTAGATGGAGCCCTGGACGCCGCGGTAGCGCATCTCGAACGCCCCGCGGAACCGCTCGCAGATGAAGGACTTTCCCGTCTCGGGGTCCCGTCCCACGGCACAGGTGAAGTCCCCGCCCAGGTCCCCGAGGAAGCAGGCCGCCAGCACCGGATCCACGGTGGCATAGACCCAGCAGCGCCCGTGGGTGCTCCGCCGGGGCCGGATCACCTTGAGCCCCCGCCGACGGGATGCGTGGTAGACCTCGCGCGGCACCATCGCTCCTCCTTCCGCACCCTCCGAGGATAACCTACTTGCGGGCCCCACCCTTTTTCGCCAACATTGGCTATAGCCACATTTGGCTAAGGAGGGAACGTGGAAGCGCCCTTCAAGGTGGGCGGGGCAGTGGAGCCCCCGTACTTCGTGGGGCGGGAATGGGACCTGGAGATCTTGGAACGTTCCGCTCGTTCCCTGGACCAACACTTCCTCATCCTCGCCCCGCGCCGTTTCGGCAAGACCTCCCTGCTTTTGAACCTGCGCCGCCGGCTGGCGGACGAGCCTTCCCTCCTCCTCCCCTATGTGAACTGCCGTGATCTGGCCGGCCCCTTGGATCTCTATCGCCTCTTTGCCCGGGCCCTCATCGGGGAGCTTGAGCGCAAGCGTGGCCTCAAGGGGCTATGGGAGAGGTTTCGGTCGGTGTTCGGGGAGCGGGTGCTGCGGGCGCTGGAGTCTCTGGAGGAGATCGGGGGAGAGATCGGGGAGTGGGGCAAGGTCTACCTGCGATTCCGGGAGCGGGAGGTCGAGGAAGGGGAGCTGGTGCGGGCTGCGTTTACCTTTCCCCGGAAGGTGGCGGAGAGGCACCGGGTGGGGGTGGCCTTCCTCCTGGACGAGTTCCAGGAGGTAGCGGAGTTCGACGGGCGGATTTTTTCGATCCTCAAGGCGGAGATGGACCGCCCCTCTCGAGTGCGCTACTTTTTCTCGGGCTCGTCCCTGGGCCTCATCCGGAGGATCTTCCTGGAGGAGGACTCGCCCCTCTATCTCATGGTCTCCCGCCATCGGCTGGGCCCCCTGTCCCGGGAGGAGGCCCTGCGGTTCCTGCGGGAGCGGTTTTCCGCGGGCGGGATGCGGGTGGAGTCGGAGACGCTGGAGCTGGTGTACGAGCTCACCGGCGGGATCCCCTTCTACCTCCAGAAGCTGGGGCTCGTGTTGTTCAGGGGTGCCCTCCTGGGCGGGCGGAGAGAGGTGGGGGCTACGGAGGTGGACGTTGCTTTCGCGGAGATGTTGGCGGAGTTGGACGGGGAATTCGAGGTGCGCTGGCTCTCGGAGTTCAGCCCCCTACAGCGCCGGATCCTACGGGCCCTTTCCCAACTCGGAGAGGCCGGGGTTACGGAGATCGCCCATCATCTGGGCATGAGGCCTTCGGACATCTCCTCTACCCTCACCCGGCTGCGGGAGGCGATGGTGATCGAGCGGGGAGAGAGGGGATACCTGGTGGTGGACGTGGTCTTCGCCCGCTGGCTCGCCCGCGGTAGCCAGGACCGGCCATAGCCGGTCCTGGCTACATAGGTCCCGAAGGGAAGCTTCGCTTTCGGGGGCCGGGCGGGTCATCTAAGTCGTGGGTTTTCCTCGAGGGGCCGGAACTCCACCGCGAATCCAAAATGCCCTGGGCCGAGGAGCTCGATCCCGGCGGGGGCGCGCCAGAGCTCCGGCGCGGGATATCCTACCACCCCCACTTCCTGTCCCTCCTTCAGGTTGGGATTGGTGATGGCCTCGCCGGTCGCGGGGTCCAGGATGCAAATGAGGTCCGGGGCCATGACGTCGGGTTCCCCATCGAACCAGGAGATGATATGCTCGTTTTTGAACCACACGCGGTACGCGTGGCCGGCGTACTCCCCCGTCCCGGCGATCTCCGCCTCCCCCACGGTAAAACCGCCTTCGATCTCCCAGCGGTAGCGGCTCACCACGCCCCGGAAGAGCACCTGGCCTTTCCCCGCCTGGGCCGCGGCGACCAGGGGATCGAGATCCCCCTCCCGGGCGAGTCGCACCGCCTCCCCGATCCGTAGTGCCAGGGACAGAGTGCCGGGGATCAGGGCCGCCCGGGCATCCTTCCCCCTAACGGGGTGATCGGCCACCCCGGCGCGGTTGTCGCTCATTATCGCGATGTTGCGGGCGATGATCTCGGCCCGCTCCTCGGTCCCCACCTCCTTCACCAGGACCACGTCTCCCTTCCTCGTGGCCACGGCGAAGGGGGCGATCCCGATGCCCTTGAGGGCGAAGGTGGTGTGGGAGAGCTCGGGTACGGAGCGCCCCGCGGGATCGGCGTCCAGGACGGGTATGCCTTTCCGGGCCGCCACCGCCAGGGCCACCGCGGTATTCCCCCCGCCGATCTCCGTGGCCACCGCGGCGGCGAACTCCACCCCCAGGAATTCCTCCAAGGCCTCGAAGGCTACGAGGCATTCGAGTTCCTCTTTTCCCTCTTCCTCAGGGCTTACGCTCCCGCACATATAAGGGGAAGCCACCCAGGCATCCTCCGCCAGTTCCTCCAGTGGTAGTAACGTGATCTCGTGGCCCTGGGCGAGTTCCTCCTTCAGCAGGGCCAATCCTCGCCGGGGGCTGCCCCCGCCTCCGGTGCCCAGGATGGCACAGCCTCGGATGAGATCCTCCAGCTCACGTTCCGCAAGCTTTCGCATCCGACCTCCTTCACCGCTTTATCCGTCGCCGCACCCTCGGGTCGAGGAACTCCCGGAGCCCGTCGCCCAGCAGGTTGAACGAGAGCACGCTGGCGAAGATGGCGAGCCCGGGGAAGGTCACCACCCACCAATGGGTGAGGAAGAAGGATCTGCTCGAGCTTATCATGAGGCCCCATTCGGGCGTGGGGGCCTGGGCCCCGAGGCCGAGGTAACTGAGGGCGGCGGAGGTGAGGATGATGGAGCCCAGGTCCATGGAGGCCTGAACCACCAACGGCGCGAGGCAGTTGGGGAAGACGTGTTTGACCAGGATCCTGAGTCGCGAGGCCCCCATGGCCCGGGCCGCCTCCACAAAGGCCCTCTCCCGCACCGAGATGGCCTCGCCCCGCAGGATCCGGGTGTACCACGGCCACCAGGCGATGGCGATGGCGATCATGGCGTTCACCAGGTTTGGCCCCAGGGTTACCGAGATCGCCATCGCCAAAAGCAGAGGGGGGAAGCTCAGGAAGGTGTCGGTGACCCGCATGATCACCTCATCGAGCCACCCTCCCACATACCCCGCGATGACCCCTAAGGGGACACCGATGAGGAGCGAAAGTCCAATGGCGAAGGCCCCCACCGAAAGCGATATCCTTGTCCCGAAGACCACGCGGCTGAAGATATCCCTGCCCAATTCATCGGTGCCGAAGAGGTGGGTGGTGCTTGGGGGAAGGAACTTGTTCTCGATGTGGGTGGCACCCCGGGCGTCCTGGGGGAACGGGGCGATCCAGGGAGCGAAGAGGGCCACGACCACCAGACACAGGATTCCGAAAAGGCCCATCAGGGCCAGTGGTGTACGGCGCAAATATCGTAGATCCCGCCAGAAGCCGCGGTTTCCCACCATCATTCCAACCTGATCCGGGGGTCCAACACGGCCAACATGACGTCGACGACGAGGTTCAACGCCACGTAGGTGAAGGCCACCAACATCGTGATCCCCATGATGGCGGGGTAATCCACCACCATGATTGCCTCGGAAGCGTAGCGCCCGAGCCCGGGCCAGGCGAACACCGACTCCACCAGGAAGGTGGCCGCCAGGGAGTAGGCGAAGGTCAGTGCCAATACGGTGATCACGGGCCCCAACGCGTTTTTCAGGGCGTACTTGCCCAGCACCTTCGCCTCCCGGAGGCCGTAGGCACGTGCGGTGCGGATGTAGTCCTCGCCCAATACCTCCAGCAAGGTTGCCCTGGCCATCCTCACCGTCAGTCCCAGCGGGTACGTGCTCAGGGTAACCGCGGGGAGCACGAGGTGCTTCAAGGCATCGATGAACACGACGAAATTTCCGGAGAGGAGTGAGTCTATGAGGTAGAAGCCCGTGATGTGCTTCAAGGGGTTGAGGAGCAGGGTGATGGTGTCCACCCTCTCGGCCAGCGGGAGGAGCTTCAGCTCCTTGGCGAACACCAATTGGAGTATCATCCCCAGCCAAAAGGCCGGGAGGGCCACCCCGGCCACCGAGACCAGCCTTCCCAAATGGTCGAGAACCGTGCCCGCTTTTGCGGCCGAGAGGATCCCCAATGGCAAGCCGAACAGCACCGCGAGGAACATGCTCACCAAGATAAGCTCCAACGATGCCGGAAGCCTCGAGCCGATGTCCCGCAACACGGGTTGTTTGGTGCGGATGGAAATCCCCCAATCCCCCCGGACAAAGGCGCCGATGTACATCAAGTACTGCTGATAAAGTGGTTTATCCAATCCTAATATCTCCCGGGCCTTTGCGATCTGCTCCGCAGTGGCCCTAGGTCCCACCCACAGTATCTCCGGCCGCGAGGGGACTACGCGGGTGAGAAGGAAGGTGAGGATGGATACCCCACATAGGACGATCAAAGACAGAAAAAGCCGACGGGTCACGTAGACGTATATGCCCATAGCGATAAGGGGCCCGGGATCATCCCGGGCCCCTTCTCCGGACCTCCGCCTTTACTCCTCCCGCCAGCACTCGTACCAAAAGACCACGTGCGGGTAGGCGGGGTTGTCCACGTAGCCCTTGAGGGAGGTGCGCTTGGCCCGCGCATATTTGAGGTCGTAGATGGCCACGCCGGGCGCCTCCTCCATCAGGATATTCTGCGCCTCGACGTAGAGGTTGATCGCCTCCGTCCGGTCGATCCCCGCGAGCTCTTCCGCGCGGGCGATGAGCTCGTCGAAAACCGGATTGCTGTAGTAGGTGAAGTTGAACAGGATCTCATCCCTGGTACCGAACATCTCCCGCAGGAAGCTGTGGGGGTGTGGGTAATCGGGCCACCAGTAGAAGAGGAAGATGTCCTGTCGCTTCGTGGGGTCGGGGGCCTGTCCGAGCTCCACCTGGGCCTCCCATGGCATCCCCCGGATTTCCAACTCGATCCCCAGCTCGGCCAATGTGGACTTCCACAGCTCCGCCACTCGGCGCTCGTCCTCGTCCCCGGCCACGTGGGTGAGGAGGAGCTTGAACCCTCCCTCGGGGTAGCCGGCCTGGGCCAAGTAGAACCTCGCCGCCTCGAGGCTGTAGGTATATTGCTTCACTCGGTCGGAATAACCCCAGAGTCCATAGGGGACGACCCCTCGGGACTGGCGGGCGTAGCCGAACCTCACCCCTTCGATGATGTCCTGATAGGGGATGGTGTAGGCCAGGGCCCGTCGCACGAGGACGTTGTCCAACGGCGGCTTCTGGGTATTGAACAGGGCGAGCAGGTTCTGGAACGAGGGGGTGGTCACGATCTCCACCTCAGGATTGTCCTTCAGGGCCTCGATCTCGGTTATGGGGAGCATGTTGGTGTAATCGGCAGTGCCCGCCTCGAGCATCAGCCTACGGGTGGAGGGCTCCGGCACCACCTTGAAGATCACCTTGTCGAAGTGCTTCCCCTCCCAGCCACGCCAGTAATCGTCGAATTTCTTCAAGATGAGGTAATCCCCGGGCTTCCACGCCTCCACCGTGTAGGGGCCGGTGCCGGAGTCGTTGCCGGCGGCGAACCATTCGTGATCGGAATACTCGGGGTCGAAAACGAAGGCCGCGTAAGCCCCGGAGGCGATCAGGTCCAAGGGGGCGGGGTATTTGAGGTGGAAACGGACGGTGTACCGGTCCACCACCTCGATCTCCTCCACCGGGGCCCAGATATAAGAGGCTCCCATCCCGCGCTCGATGGTGCGCTCGATGGAGAACTTCACCGCCTCGGCGGTGAGCTCGTTGCCGGTGTGGAATTTCACTCCCTTCCGGAGGTAGAAGGTCCAGGTAAGCCCATCGGCTGATTTCTCGTAGCTTTCGGCGAGCACCGGTTGGAAGGAATCGGTGAGGGGATCGTAACGGATGAGCTGCTCATACATGTTGTTCATGGCGATGATCTCGTTGGAATAGGTGTCGCTGGGATCCCAGAATATCATCACTTCGCTGTTGTAAACGTAAACCGCCACATTGGGTTGGGCGCCCAAACCCCAAAGGCCGAACGCCACGATGCCGAACAACGCCAAAAGAAATGCCCTGCTCATCCGGATTTCACCTCCTTTTTCATTGTACAGCGGGATGTATCCCGGACCACCTCCTTTCAGTAACCCATGAGTTTTTCGGGCGAAGGGGGAAGGTAGGTGCCGCCGCGCCGATGGTGTAGGCCCAGGGAAACCAAAAGTTCCGCCAGCTTCAGCGCCGCCGCCGCGGGCTCGATCACAGGAACCGACAATTCCTTTCGCACTGCTTGGGCCAACGCCGCCATCCCGGTGCACCCCAAAACGATCACCTCCGCCCCGTCCCGGGAGATGGCTTCCTTGGCGGCGGAGACGATGGCCTCCACCGTTCGCTCGGGACGGCGCTCGAGCTCAAGCACCGGGATCTCTATCCCGATAGCGGATGCCAAGCGACGCTCGACCCCCAATTTGAGCGCCTGTAACTCCACCCAGGAGGCGGTGTTAGGTAAGACGGATATAACGGAGAATTTATGGCCCAGGTGCAATGCGATGGACATCGCGGCTTCCGCCGGGCCCACTATCACCTTATCCGTGACTTCCCGGGCCGCTTCCACCGCGGGATCGGCGAAGCAGTTTATCACGATGGCGTCCACTGCGGGAGCGTGCTCCTTGACGATCTCCAAGATCTCGGGTGCCGCGTAGGCAACGTCGTGAAATGTCTCGATGGAAGCTGGCCCCCTTGGCAGGTTCACCACCGAAAGCTCGGT
>MTNL01000189.1 GCA_002010365.1 Candidatus Acetothermia bacterium JdFR-50
CTCCCCCCCTGATCGTGGCCCAGATCCTCCCCCGCAGCCGCCGCCCCAGGAGAGGGGTGTTCCTGCCCTTGGAAAGGAAGAAGTCCTCCGTGACCGCGAACTCCTCGTCCCCGAAGATAACGAGATCGCCGGAGGCCCCTTCCCGCACGACCCCCCTCTTCCTCAGCCCCAGGATCCTGGCGGGGTTCAGCGAAAGGAGTCGGGACAAGGTGGGGAGGCCTATGATCCCCTCCTTGACCAGCTGGGTGAAGAGGAGGGGGAACGCCGTCTCTATCCCCGAGATCCCGGGTACTCCCTGGGCCACGTCGGCGGAGGTATGGGGCGCGTGATCGGTGGCCACGACGTCGATGAGGCCCTCTACCAAAGCCCCCCGGAGCGCGTCCCGAGCCTCCTTGGAGGATATAGGCGGGTTAACGGGATGGTCGGCCTCGTCCCGGGTGAGACAGAGGTGGTGGGGAGTGGCCTCGCAGGTCACGGGCAACCCCTTTTCTTTGGCCCACGCCACCAGTTCCACCGACCCTGGGGCGCTCAGATGTGCGAGGTGAAGGCGGCAGCCCACGCGGTGGCAGATCCGGAGGTCCCGGGCCACCATGAGCTCCTCCCCGAGCTCCCTTTCGGGGAGCCCCCGGAACTCCGGGTGGGGGTAGAGCACCTTCTCCAGCGCCTTGGCCCCGATCGCCGCCTCCCACATCAGCCGGTGGTCCTCCACCCCGTGGCCGTCGTCGGAGAAGGCCCAGACGTAAGGGGCCAGGGCTTCCATGTCCACCAGTTCCTCCCCCCGGAGGCCTTTGGTTATGGCCCCCACTAGGTACACCTCCACCAGCCCCGCGTCCCGGGCCTTCTCCAGGACGTAGCGGGCCACCTCCGGCGAGTCACACGGGGGGTCGGTGTTGGGCATGAGGGAGACGGCGGTGTAGCCTCCGTGGACGGCCGCCATGGACCCGGTGCGGATGTCCTCTTTCTCCGGGAACCCCGGATCCCGGAAGTGGGCATGGAGGTCCACGAAGGCGGGCAGCAGATACCTTCCTTCGGCCCGCAGCCGGGGGACGTCCCGCGGAGGCCTGATCCCCTCCCCCACCTCCCGGATAACCCCTTCGATAATCAGGACATCGCCGGCCGTCTCCCGGCCGGCGTCCACGATCACGGCGTCCTGGACGAGAAGATCCCTCACACCCTCACACGCTCACCGCAGAAGTGGCACTCGTATTCCTTCTTCTCCCGGTCCACCAGGGTGAAGATGGGGGCCTGATAGGACTCGGTACTGGTGATGCAGCGGGGGTTCTTGCAGCGGATGAGCCCTACCACCCGCTCGGGCAATCCCGGCTTCACCTTCCGGATGACCTGCCCCCCTTCGATGTAGTTCACCGTGATCCCGGGATCCAGGAGTCCGAGCTTCGTGAGGTCCAGGTCTAGGACCCCCGAGATCTTGATCATGTCCTTGCGGCCGAGCTTCCCCGAGGGGACGTTCATCAGGAGGGCGGTGGGCTCCTTGCGGGCGGAGAGGCCCAGCTCCTGGAAGATGAGGAATCCCTTCCCGGCTTGGATGTGGTCCAACACGATCCCGAGCTGTATCCGGTCCACCTTGAGCATCACACCACCCCCAGGAGGGTCGCGATCAGGGCCATGCGCACGAACATCCCGTATCGCGCCTGCTGGAAGTACACGGCCCGGGGATCCTCGTCCACTTCCGGAGAGATCTCCGTCACCCGGGGAAGAGGATGCATCACCAGGAGATCCCCTTTCGCCCCCTCCAGCTTACCCCGGGTGAGGACGTAAGAGTCGCGGAGCCGGATGTAGTCCTCTTCGTTGAAGAAGCGCTCCTTCTGGATTCGGGTCATGTAGAGCACATCGGCTTCCGCCAGGCCCACCTCCAGGTCCTCGGTCTCCAGGAGCTCTATCTTGGGGTTAGCGGAGCGGATTTCCTCCTTGATCACCTCCGGGAGCCGCAGCTCCACTGGGGAGATCAGGATGAAGCGGATCGCCTCCCGCAGGGCCAGGGCTCGGATGAGGGAATGAACCGTCCGCCCGTAACGCAGGTCCCCACAGAAGGCCACGGTGAGGTCGTCCAGGCGGCCCTTGGAACGTTTGATAGTGAAGAGGTCGGTGAGGGTTTGGGTGGGATGTTCCCTGGCCCCATCTCCGCCGTTGATGAGGGGAACCGGGGAATAAAGGGCCGCCAGTCGCGCCGCCCCCTCCTTGGGGTGCCGGAGCACGATGAGGTCCGCGTAGCCGGCCACGGTCCGGATGGTGTCCGCTAGGGATTCCCCCTTGGCCACCGAACTCGTGGAGGCATCGGCCACGGTGATCACCTTCCCCCCCAACCGCAGCATCGCCGCCTCGAAGGAGAGCCGGGTGCGGGTGCTGGGTTCATAAAAAAGGGTGGCGATGAGCTTTCCGGAGCAGCAAGCAGCGAACTCTTCCGGGGACTCCACGATCCGCTCGGCCAAGGAAAAAAGGAGGTCGTATTCGGCGGGAGAGAAGTCCAACGCGTCCACAAAGTGCCTCCCTTTAAGGGAGGCCAACCCTACTTTCCCTTCCCCCATGGTCGGGGGATTTTACCCCCAACTCAGCAGGGGGCAAAGCTTCCTTTTACATGAACCTTCGGTCTCAGAGGATTGTCGCGGAAAGGTCCTTGGGAAAAGAACTCAGGACCTCCAGCTCCTCCTCCCGCACCACCGCCAGGTCCTCGATGCGCACCCCGAACTTCCCCGGGAGGTAGATCCCCGGCTCCACCGTCACCACCATGCCCGTGGCCAGGGTGTCCTCGGAGGTGTAGGAGAGGCGCGGCGCCTCGTGTACCTGGATCCCCACCCCGTGTCCCAAGCCGTGGCCGAACTCCTCCTTGAACCCGCCGGCCGCGATCACCTCCCGGGCGAACCCGTCGGCCTCCACCCCCGAGATCCCGGCCTTGATGTGGGCGATGGCGTTTTCGTTCGCCCGCAGGACGAGCCCGTACACCCGTCGGAACGCCTCGGAGGGGGACCCGTAAACGAAGGTCCGGGTGAGGTCGGAGCAGTAGCCCTTCATCCGGACCCCCACATCGAAGAGCACCACATCCCCCGCCTTCAACGCCCGGTCCCCGGGATGGGGACGGTAATGGGGCATGGCGGAGTGCTCGCCGAAGGCCACGATGGGGTCGAAGGCCACGTCGTCGGCCCCGTTCTTGCGGTACCACATCTCGAGCTCCAGGGCGAGGTCCCGCTCCGTCACCCCGGGCTTGAGCTCCCCCAGGATCCAGGATAGGCCCCGCTCTGCCAGGGCCATGGCCTCCCGGATCCGGTCGATTTCGGCTTCATCCTTGATCATCCGCAGTTCCTCCACCCATCCGTCCACGGGGACGAACTCCACCCCGGGGATCTTTTCCCGCAGAACCTCCAGGAGCTTCACCGTGGTGGTGCGGGCGTTCAACCCCACTTTTCGATGGGCCCTGGCCGCCAGCTCATCCTTGAGGCCCTCGAACCAGTTCCCCCGGATCTCCCGGAGAGGGAGATAGGGGAGCTCGGTTCGGACCCGTTCGCTGTAGCGGGGATCGGTGAGGAAGATGGGCTCTGGGTCCACAATGAAGAGTCCGAAGGACCCCGGGAAGCCCGTCAGATAAAAAAGGTTGGCGAAGTCGGAGCTCTCGAGGCTGAGAGCAAGGAACGCATCCAGGCCCGCTTCATGAAGCTTTTCCCGTAACTTCTCTATCCGCTGCCCATAGATCTTCATCCCTTTCATCACCGGAGGGATTCTAGCTCGGTTTAGATTCGAAGGGAACCTTGAGGGTTACTGGGAGCATTGGGGGCGTGCCTATAAAATTGTGATTTGAGGAGGTGTTTATGAGATATAGGGTTATAGTTTTCCTTACCTTTTTCTCTTTGGGAGTTTTGGGCCAGGAAGCACAGCCGACCCCTGAAGGGGTCATGGAGCTGCATTTCAGAATGTACCGTGAGACGGTTTATACCGCCTCTTATGTCCTAAACGCCACTTCCATGTACGAGGATGAAGAGGTTTTCTCGATGGGAGGGTCCATCATCCTGTGGATGGAGTACCCCCGGGCGAGGGTGGAAGCCACCGGCCTCGAGGAGGTCATGTACCCGGCGATGGTGGCCGATCTCGGGGAAAGGATCCTCTATACCCACGATCCCGCGGAGGGGTGGACCAAGCACGTGCTGGCAGGTGAGTGGCTCGCCATGATCGATCCCCGCTACGATCCCCTTTTCCGGCGGATCGAATTCACGAGCTTGGAGGAAGACTCCCTGGACGGGGCCGCGGTTTGGGTGGTGCAGGGGACGTTGGCCCCCGATCCCCTGGGGATAATGCCCCGCGCCGAACTTTCTATATGGATCGACAAGGAAACGTACGCAGATCGCAAGCTAAAGGTCCTATTCGAGACGTATATTCCCGGTTTGGATATCACCCTCGTCAACGAATACGAAACGGAACTCATCTCCTTCACCGCGGTGGAGGATATCCCTGACGAGAAATTCGCCGTCCCTGCCGATGTCCCGGCCACTCCGGATCTGAACGGCAGGGTTTTCCCCTACCCCGCCCCCGATCTACGGGGCCGGACCGTCGACGGACAGGAGATCTCCTTGCGGGATCTCTCGGGAAACGTGGTGATCGTGTTCTTCTGGGATATGGACACGGAAATAGAGGAGAATCTCGGGCTGAACCTCCTCTTAATGGAGGGGATCAGACAACGGGGCGAGGACAAAGGGGTGACGGTCATCGGGGTGACGGAGGGCCATCCCGAGATCGTGGCCGCCTTTCTGGAGGGGTTCGAGGCGGGGATCCCCACTGTGGTGGATCGGGAGCGCTGGGCCGAGGCCCTGGGGGTCACGGAGGAGACGTGGTGCGTGGTCATCGACCGCGACGGAAACGTATATGCGACGGCCGATCCCTTCACGGCGGTGGTGCTCCTCCTCGAGCTCCTGGAACCAGTGTCCTAGCGCTTTCGGCGGAGTTTCGGGTCGAGGCGGACCTGGAGGCCGTCGCCCAACAAGTTGAACCCCAGAACCGCCCATATGAGCACGAGGCCAGGGAATATCACGGTCCACGGAGCTTGAGCGAAGTAGGTTTGGGCCTCTTTCAGCATTCGGCCCCAAGAGGGATTGGGGGGTTGTGTGCCCAGGCCGAGGTAGCTCAAAGCGGCCTCGGAAAGCAAGGCAAACCCCAGGGCGCTTGTCGCCTGGATGATCAGGGGTCCGGCGGCGTTGGGGAGAACATGGGTCAAAACGATGCGAAGGTTCCCGGCGCCGTAGGACCGTGCTGCCTCCACGAAGGCCCGTTCCCTCAATTCCAGGAACTTCGCCCTCGCAATCCGGCCGAAGAAGGGCACGTTGAAGAGCCCGATCGCCAAGACCACGCTTCGTTCCCCGGGCCCGAGCACGGTGACCAAAAGGAGGGCGAGGAGCAGCGGGGGAAAGGAGAGGATGCCGTCCAAGACCCTACTCAACGCTTCGCCCCATAGCCCCGTCTGGAAGCCGGACAGGAGACCCAAAGCCGTGCCCGTCAAGCCTCCTATGAGGACGCTAAGGACGGAGATCCGTATTCCCACAGGAGCAGCGGCCAGGACCCGGGAAAGGACATCCCGTCCGAACCAATCGGTACCGAAAGGGTGATATAGGGAAGGAGGTGAATACGGAGGGGCCGTTTCCGGACGAAGGGGGTCATAGGGGGTCCAAACGCCGCCCACCACGGCGACGGCTGTCGTCACGGAACACAAAAAAAGCCCGATCCAAAGGGAGAGGTTTCTCATCGGTACCGGATCCTAGGATCCAATAGACCGTAGGAAAGATCGGCCAGGAGGTTCACCCCCAGAATGGAGCCCGCTGCCACCAGCACCAATCCCTGGACCAAGGGGATATCCCGGGCGAGGACCGCGGTCAGGGCGAGGCGTCCCAACCCAGGGAGGTAAAAGAGATTTTCCACCACGATGGCCCCCGCCAAAAGCCTCCCGAAAACAATCCCTGCGGAGGTGATCACCGGGATCAGGGCCGGACGTAGGGCGTGACGCAAAAGGACGCGGATCTCGGACAGTCCCTTGGATCGGGCGGTGGCGATGTAGGCTTCGCCCAGGGTGCCGAGTAGCGCCCCACGTACCATGCGGGCGAGGTAAGCCCCCCGAGGGATGGCCAGAGAGAGGGAGGGGAGGACGAGATAGGCAAAGGCTGCGGTTCCCCTACTCCAACCGGGAAACCATCCCGCAGGAAGCAACCCTAACTTAAGCGAGAGCAGAAGGATCAGGACGAATCCCAACCAAAACTCCGGCACTGCTAACCCTATTTGTGATAACCCCATAACCGCGACATCGAGGGGTCTACCCTGCCACCGTGCGGCGAGGGCCCCGAGAGGGACGGCCAACGCCAGGGAGAGGAGAAAAGAGAGGACCGCCAGGGGAAAGCTGATCCCAAGGGCAGGCCCCAATATCTCCCCGACGGGCCGCCGGTAATGGAGGGACTCGCCCAGATCCCCGTGGAATAGACCCCGTAGCCACGAACTATATCGAAGGAACCAGGGCTGTTCGAGCCCGAGCGTGTCCCTCACCTTTTCGTAGAGGTCGGGGGAGGCCTCCAGGCCTACTACCAGCCTGGCCGGATCTCCCGGCAATACGTTTAGGGAGACGAAAACCACAAAGGAAATCACGATCAGGGTAAAGAAAGCTCCCAAAAGGCGTCCAATCAGATACCTCACCATCTCGGCTCAGTGTACTCCGCGTGTCCGTTGGATCCCGGCGGGGATTTACCTGAAAATGCGGATCAGCTTGGCGGAACGAAGCAATCCCGGCAACGAGCCTCGTAGGACTCCAGACCTCCGATCAGGATCTCCGGCCCTTCCCGAGCGGGTTTGCCATCAACCAGACGTTGGGTGCGGGTGGCGGGCTTGCCGCAGACGACGCAGACCGCCTGGAGCTTGGTGACCTCATCGGCCAGAGCCAAAAGTTCCGGCATCGTTCCGAAGGGCTCGGCACGGAAGTTCAGGTCCAGACCGGCCACGATCACCCGTTTCCCCCGGCCCACAAGCTCCTCGCAGAGCCGGGGAAACCCCGTTCCGAAGAAGTGGGCCTCATCGAAGGCTACCACATCCGCTTTCCCCAATTCGTCCCCGGCGAGGCGCTCCAGTTCCGCCAAGGAAACCTCGGTGGGAAGCCGGAGGCAAGGGAGGGAGCGGCCGTAGTGGGTGACTACCTCCCTCTCCGAATAACGCGTGTCCAGATCGGGCTTACATAGGAGTACTTGTTTCTTTGCGATTCTCGCCCGTTCCACCCGCCGCAAAAGCTCTTCGGTTTTCCCCGCGAACATGCATCCGGTGATGACTTCCAGTTTCCCCGCCATACTCA
>MTNL01000101.1 GCA_002010365.1 Candidatus Acetothermia bacterium JdFR-50
GGCCACCACTACCGAGGAGCGCTTTCAGGGGTATCGTCAAGCGCTACGGGAAAGCGGGCTTCCAGTGGACGAAGGGTCCGTGGTTTATGGGGAATACCGCGCTGAGGGGGGACAGAGGGCCCTGGAGGCCCTCCTTTCCCTGCCGGATCCCCCCACCGCTGTCTTCAGCACTAACAACCTCATGACGTTGGGGGCTCTGCGGGAGGTGCGACGCCGGGGAATCAGAGTCCCTGAGGAGTTGGCCATTATCGGGTTCGACGAGCTGGAGTGGTCCGAGCTCGTAGATCCTCCCCTCACCGTGGTGGCACAGAAGCCTTATGAGATCGGTCACCGAGCTGTAAAGCTCCTTCTGGAGCGCCTCCGGGATCCGGATCGAGAGCCCCAGGAGTTCCGGGTCCCCGTGGAACTGAAGATCCGGGGGACGACATGAGCCACAGCGTTTTTTGGGGTGGCGTCTGGATTGCTATGGTCACACCCTGGGATGTGGCGGCGAGGCGGCCCCGAACGGAAGCCATCCGCGAGCTCGTGACCCGGTTCATCTCCGCCGGCGTGGACGGGCTTTTCATCTTGGGAACCACCGGGGAAGGCACCCTGCTTCCCCCGGATGACAGAAAACGCTTCGCCGAGGAGGTGGCCTCAGAGGTCGAGGACAGCCTTCCCTGGATAGTCCACACGGGCCACGATAGCGTCTCAGTAGCCCTGGATCTTTCCCTCCACGCTAAGGGGATTGGGGCTTCTGCCGTGGCGTTGGCTCCCCCCACCCGGTACCGGCTGGATGGGGAGGAACTCTTAGGGTATTACTCCACAGTTGCTGAGAGATTGGGGGATTTCCCCTTCTTCCTTTACGACATCCCTGGCACCACCTGCAATCCCCTGGGGGCCGAGCTCCTGGCCCGCCTCCGCGAGCGTTTCCCGAACCTCGTGGGGGCAAAAGTCAGCCGGACGGATTGGAAAGCGTGGGAGGGTTACCTCCGGCTCTCCGGGGAGGCGGTACTCCTTGTGGGCGTGGACGAGATGATTTGGCCCCTCCTTGCCGCAGGAGCCGGGGGGCTCGTCTCGGGACCCGCCAACCTTTTCCCCGAGCTGTACGTGGAGCTCTTCCGTGTAGCGGCGGAGGGGAACATATACCGGTCCCGGGAGCTCCAGGGCCTAATATGGAAGCTGTGTGATGTTTGTCGCTACGCCACTCCCCTCTCTTACATAAAAGCTTCCCTGAGGGCCTTGGGGATAGACGTGGGGCCGGTGCTCCCACCGCTGCGGGAACTCACCGCGGGGGAGTTGGAAGGGCTCGCTCGGGATCTCGAGACGTTTGCGGGGCTGCTCGCGGACGCCGGGGTGAAGGGAGGTGATAAGGAAGGAAAAAACCATCCCCTGAGGACTTTTCACAAAAGGAGGTAGGTGGTGCATATGCGGAAACTCTCGTTGGTGCTGATAATCTTTGGTTTGGTGTTGGGGCTCCAGGCGCTGGCGGCGAAACCCATCAAGATCACCTTCAACACCCTCTTCCACGAGGCCGACGCCAGGGCGATGGAGAAGATCATCCAGATGTTCAACGAAGAGTACAAAGGAAGGATTGAAGTGGAGCTCATTCAGGGGCGGTGGGCCCAGTATTACGCCGAGCTCAGGCTCTCGGTCCTGGCCGGGACTCCGCCGCAGATCGGCATTTGCCACACCAACAAGCTCGTAGAGATGGCCGATTACCTCACGCCCCTGAACGCCTCGCCGGTGGGGAACCTCCTGGAATTGGCGGGGGTCGATCCGACGAATTACGTGGACGCCGCGTGGGCCGCCGGCGAGCTCGACGGCCGCCACTACCTGATCCCGTTGGATACCCACGGCTGGGGCCTGTGGTACAACAAGGACATCTTCGCCGAAGTGGGCCTGGATCCGGAGAATCCGCCCAAGACCCTGGCCGAGTTCATCGACGCCTGTGAGAAGATAAAGGCTGCTGGCTATTACGCGTTCCACCCCGCCGAGGACGCTCTCCCCCGGAAACTGCGCCGCGCTTGGTACGTGTTCTTCTGGCAGATGGGGGGCCAGCTTTTCGACGAGGGCTACACCCATGCCACCTTCAACAACCCCAAGGGTCTGTTGGCGCTCCAGTTCCTGGTGGATATCTTCAACGACTTTGGCTGGAACGAGCCGGGGAGCAACGGCTACAACCAGTTCGCCGCCGGTAAGCTCGGGATGCTCGTGGCCGGAAACTGGTTCTACGGCACCGCGGTAAAAAGCGGAGTCAACTGGGGTTACGCCCCTATGCCCAGCTTCTTTGGTACCCCCTACAGCTGGGGCAACAGCCACCAACTGGTGATCCCGCTCCAGCCCAAGGCTACCTCGAAGGAGGTCTACCTCGCGGCCATGGAGGTCATCAAGTTCGTCTCCGAGCACTCTTACATCTGGACCATGTACGGTGGCCACATCGCCGCCTATAAGCCGGCGGCGGAGAATCCCGAGCTCATGGCGTCGGAGTACTGGACGCGTTCCGGCAAGTGGCTCAACGAGATGGCCCAGAAGGGCCTCGTCCACTACCCCATCAACCACCCAAAGGGCACACAGCTCGAACATGCCATCCAGGCCCAGATCGAGCTCGCCGTTAACGGCCTGATCAGCCCACAGGAGGCCCTGGCTAAGGCCGAGGAGGAGTGCAACAAAATCCTCCAGGAAGATTGAAAAGAAGGAGGGAGAAAAGGGGGCGGGGTTAAGATCCCCGCCCCTTTTTCCACACCATGGGCAGGCGAATCGGGCGGTTTTTCTATCGACATCCGGGGTTCGAGGGTTTCCTCTTTGCGTTGCCCTATATAGCCTTATGGGCCGTATTCCTGGCTTGGCCTGTGATCTACGGGATATACATCAGCCTGTTCGATTGGGATCCCTTGAGGGGGTCCAAGTTCGTGGGGCTCGCCAACTACATGGAGTTATTCCGGGAAGCCCGCTTTTGGAACGCGGTCACAAACACGTTCAAGTTCGCGGGGATGACGATCCCCCTGATCCTGGGCCTAGGGCTGATCTTCGCGCTGATGGTGTGGGCCTGGGGCCGCAGGAGGCGGGGCACAGTGGTGGTGCAGGCGAGCCTCTTTTTCCCTTACCTCCTCACCGTCTCCATTGTAGCTATCGTGTGGAAGTGGCTGCTGGAGCGGGACGTAGGGCTGTTTCAGCACTTCCTGAGCTCGGTCTTCCCCTCGGCCCCGGTGTTCCTAACCGAACCTGCGTGGGCGCTCCCTGCCATAGCCGTAGCTACCGCTTGGTGGCTCGCGGGATACCGGATGCTCGTGTTCCAAGCGGGGCTGGAAGAGATTCCCGTGGAGCTATTCGAGTCCGCAGAGATCGACGGGGCCCTCCCTTACCACAAGTTCGTTCACCTGATCCTTCCCCTTCTCAAACCCTCGCTGCTCTTCGCCCTGGTTTTGACCACCATCTCCGCCTTTCGGACCTTCGGCCAAGTCCTGATCATGACCGAAGGGGGGCCCGGATGGGCTTCTGAAGTACTCGCCTTATACCTTTACCGCGTTGGGTTCGACTACTTCGACATCGGGAAGGCCGCCGCGTCCGGCGTGATCCTCCTCTTCCTGATCCTGATCATCACCCTTCTTGGGGTGAAGATCCTGGGTCTCAGATCGGAGCTGCAATGAGGTGGATGAGACGGTACGGCCCCTATCTGGTGCTCTACGGTGTCGCGTTCCTGTGGGTCCTTCCCATCCTATGGATGGCGGACACGGCCTTCAAGCCCACCCAGGACATCTTCAGCATCCCCCCCAAATGGATCCCCTCTCACTTCACCACGGAACACGTCCGGAGGCTATTCGCGGAGTGGCCCTTCACCAGGTGGCTCCTGAATAGCATCATCGTTGCCGGAACAGTGACCCTCGGGTCCCTGATCGTCTCGGTGCCCGCCGCCTTCTCCTTCTCTCGCCTCCGCTGGAGGGGGCGGGATGCTGTCTTTATGTTCCTCTTGGTCTTCATGCTCCTCCCTTGGCAAGTCAACGTCATACCGCTTTTCTTCATGATGACAAAATTCCGTTTTCTGAACACCTACCAGGGAGTGGCTCTGCCCATGATGGCCATGCCCATCGGTGTGTTTCTCCTGCGACAGTTCTTCATCAACATCCCTCAGGACCTGGAGGACGCCGCCCGCATCGACGGCTGTTCCAGCCTGGGGGTGCTTCTGCGGGTGATACTCCCCCTTTCCAAACCAGTGCTCGCCGCGTTCGGCGTTTACATCTTCAATTACGCCTGGAACGAGTTCTTCTGGTCCATGATATGTCTGCGAAAGCCTCAAATGGTCACCTTGCCCGTGGGACTTAAGATCCTGCAAGGGGCGTTCGAGATCGACTACGGCCTGATCCTCGCCGGGGCGTTCATGGCATCCCTGCCCTCTTTAGCCGTGTTCCTCCTCCTGCGGCGCCAGATCATCCGGGGCTTCACCCTGGCGGGGTCGGGGGTGAAAGGGTAACCGTGGAGGCCGTTGCTCTGATAAGGCCGCCGGCGAAGTTCCCCAGCTGCCATGCCCCGAGTATCTGTGAGCTCCCTGATGGGGATTTGCTTCTCGCCTTCTACGCGGGCGAGTACGAGGGGGCTCCGGACCAGGTGATCCTCGGCGCTCGTTACGACCGAGCCGCGGGGCGCTGGTCCGAGCCGAAGATCTGGGTCCACGTCTTCCGCCGGGCCACGGTGAACCCGCGGGTGTTCGTGGGGCCAGATGGGGCGGTGTGGCTCATCGCTCCGGTGAACTACGGCGAGCGGTGGTGCAGCGGCGGGACCTACCTATTCCTCAAGCGCTCCTACGACGGCGGCCACACGTGGACCGACCTCGAGCTCCTCGTGGAGCGAAAAGGCCTTTTAGGCAAGAACAAGCCGCTAGTGGAGGGTGCCTTTTGCCTCCTCCCCGTGGAATGGGAACCTACCTGGAGTGCCGCCTTCCTGCGGAGCGAAGACGGGGGCAGGAGTTGGGAAGTGGTGGGAGACCTGGGCCGGGAGGCCGCCGCCCATTTGATCCAGCCCACCGTGGTGCGACTATCCGATGGTCGGATCTTGGCTTACATGCGCAGCCAGGAGGGAAAGATCTTCGCGAGCTATTCGGAAAACGACGGACGCACCTGGTCTCGTCCCGTGCCCACCGCCCTCCCGAATCCCAATAGCGGCATCGACATGGTGCGACTACGTTCCGGAAATTTGGTCTTGGTGTACAACCCCACAACTCCCACGCCGGCGATGGGAAAACTCCATCCCGCGTGGCCTAAGCGGATGCCGGCGGGGTTCGAGGTTTGGGGGCCGCGCACCCCCCTTGTGATCGCTTTGTCTCCAGATGAAGGCCGCAGCTGGCCTTATCATCTCGTGCTGGAGGAGGGCATGGGGGAGTACAGCTATCCGGCGGTAATCCAGGCCCAGGATGGCTCCATCCACGTGGTTTACACCCATCGCCGGGAGGCCATAAAGCACGTCGCGATTTTGGAGGAGGAGTTCTTCAGATGAGGAAAGGAGGAGAGAAGATGGAGAGGCGAAAGGTGGGGATCCTCACCTTCTCCGATGGACGGGAGTCGGTACACCGCGAGGTGGAAATGACGAACCTCGAGTTTCAACGGCGACTGGCCGAGGCTCTGCGGGAGACGGGGGAAGTGGAACCGGTAGAGGGGCGGGAGATCGTGTGGACCGCGGAGCTGGCGCGCAACGAAGCTAAACGCCTGGCGGACTTGGGGTGCGAGGTCACCATTTTCAATTTCGCTGTGTGGAGCTTCCCGCATCTCGCCGTCATCGCGGCGAAGTTTGCCCCCGGTCCGTTCCTCCTTTTCTCCAACATCAACCCGAAATATCCGGGGATGGTGGGAATGCTCGCTTCGGCCGGGGCGCTGGACCAAGTGGGCGTCCCCCACGGGCGCCTCTTCGGCGACATCCGCGACGGGAATGTGTTGCGGAAGGTCCTTGCTTTCCTCCGGGCCGCCTCGGCCATCAACCGCCTCCGGGGGGAGACCTTCGGTCTTTTCGGCGGCCGCCCCATGGGGATGTATACTGCCGTTGCCAACGCCGACCAGTGGATGCGTCTCTTCGGGATCGACGTGGAGCACATCGACCAGTCGGAGATCATCCGCCGCGCGGGAACAGCCTCTGAGGAAGAAGTGGAACACGCCTTCAATTGGCTTTCCGAGAAGATCGGAAGGATTCGCTATGACGGAAAACAACTTACCCCCGAAAAGCTCAAGCTACAGATCCGGAGCTACATTGCCGTGCGAGAGATGACAAGGGAATACGACCTGGACTTCCTCGGGATAAAGGCCCAACCCGAGCTCACCGACCACTTCGTCACCATGGACCTGACCGAGGCCTTCCTCAACGATCCCTACGATTGGAACGGGAGAAAAGAGCCCATGGTGGCCGCCACGGAGGCGGACATGGACGGTGCCCTTACCATGGAGATCCTCAAGCACATAAGCGGGGAGCCGGTCTTGTTCGCGGATCTTCGGCACTACGACGGGGAATTGGAGGCCTTCGATCTCTGCAACTCCGGAAACCACGCGACATATTACGCTGGACATTCCTGCGACCCCGACGTGAACTTGCCTCGGGTGGAGTTCTACCCCCAGGGCTTCTACTTCCCCGCCGGCGGGGCCGCGGTGCGCCACATCGCCGCCCCCGGGAAAGTGACCCTAGCCCGCCTCGCCCGTCGGGACGGTCGGTATTGGCTGGCCATCATTCCCGGGGAGTTCCTGGACCTCCCGCCCGAGGTAGCAGAAGAGAAGGCCGCCGCCACCCAGGTAGAATGGCCTCATGCCTTCGCCAAGCTCGAGGTAGAACCGGATGAGCTCCTTTCGGAATACGATTCCAACCACATCCACGGGGTCTACGGGGATTACGTTCAGGAGCTCATCTGGTTCGCGAAGCTCCTGAGGATCCCCTACCGGGTGTTCGCCTGAGAGAGCCGTGTGAGCCGGTGGAACTCAGGGGCCAGGGCGGAATACAGCCGCCGATAAACTCCGTAATATCGCTCGTAGATTTCCTGCCTCTCGGGATCGGGGAGTATGGGATCGGTGAGGGAGATCCAAGCCCGCACCGTCTGGGGGTCCTCCACTAGCCCCGTGGCCAGGCCCACAAGCAGAGCATCGGCAAGCGGCGCCCCCACGCCTCCCCGTAAGGCCCGAATGGGACGCCCGGTGACGTCGGCGATGATCTGGAGCCAAAGCTTGGACTGCGCCACTCCTCCGACCACCACCGTTTCCTCGGATATGTGAAGCCCGATTTTCACCCCGGTCTCGATGGCTTGTCGCAACGAGAAGGCGGCCGCTTCTAATAGGGACCGGAAAAGATGGGCACGGGTATGGGAG
>MTNL01000121.1 GCA_002010365.1 Candidatus Acetothermia bacterium JdFR-50
AAGTCCTTCCACGAGGTCACGGGCGGGGTGATCTTGTCCGGGCGGTAGGCGAGGGCCAGGTGTTGGACGGCGTAGCCCACGGCGTAGTGCCCTCCCAGAGGATCGCGGGCCCACTCGTAGATTTCCGTCAGAGCGGGGATGTTGGCGGGGTCGTAGGGCTGGATGAGACCCTCCTGGATGGCGCGGTAAGCGTAGGCGCGGGTGAAGTGCACCACGTCCACCACCGGGTTGTCCTTATTCGCCACAAGGCGCGCCAGGCGGGCGGCGTTGTTGCCGAGGTCGTAGACGATCTCGATCCCGTACTGCTCCTGGAACGGTTCGGCGATGTTCTTACGGATGAGGTCCAGGTTGAACCCCCAGGTGGAGACCACGAGCTTCACGGGTTTCGGCGGCGCTTCGTCGGCGAACGCCCCCCATGTCAACACACACAGCGAGAAAACCAGTAGTCCTGTAAGGAACCTACGCATAACCACCTCCTCGAGCTGGATATGCCCTTATAAAGCGGCGATATTACGAAGTCAAGGCCCGAAGCCAGAGGAGGTAGCTCGATGTGCGGGGAACCCTTCTCCCTGGAGGTAAGGTGGCGTTGGCGCGGGGCGGACGTGCTGATGAACGCCGCGGGCGTGAACCGCTGGATCCCCTCCCTCGTGGTCACGCCCGAGGCCTGGGACGAGACATGGACACCAAATTGAAGGGGACCTTCTTCACCTCCCAGGCGGCCGCCCGGGCCATGCCCCGGCGTGGAGGGGGGAAGATCGTCAACATCGCCTCGCTCACGAGCTAAATCGGGTCGACCCGGCGGGTGCCGTACACGCCGCCAAGGCCGGCGTCCTCGGCCTCACCCGGGCCCTGGCGGTGGAGTGGGCCCCCTACAACATCCAGGTGAACGTCATTGGCCCCAGGTACTTCTGCACCGAGATGACCGAGTCCCTCTTCCGGGACCGGGAATGGGTGAAGGGGCTGCTCGCGCGGATACCGTCGGGACGAGCGGGCGTCCCGCGGACCTCGCGGGGGCCGTGATTTTCTTCGCCACGAGGGCCTCCGATTACATCACGGGGCAGATCATCTACGTGGACGGCGGCTTCCTCGCCGGTTGGCCAGATCGTACTGGTTGATCCGCGAGCGTAGCCCGTATAATAAGCGCGTTAAAACGTTTACATTCTTTGTGGGGCCACATGATTCACAGAGTGGAGCAGGAAGAGAAGTTCTGGCGCGGATTTGAAAGTGGCATTCAAAGCATGGAGGGAAACAACAAATTCCGGCCATCTACGAGGTTCCCTCTGTCCTTACGGCCACGTGAAAAGGGGGCGTGGGTCTTATGTTACAGGTATGGGACATAAGTCGTGAAAGAGACCCCCGATGGCTGAGGTGGCTTGGAAGAGATTCGGTCTGTTGCTTTTGGCACAGCCTTTGGCATGGTTGATAAGATTATTATAGAGGTGGCGGATAAGTTGGTGATGGCGACTGAGGTCCAGTCGGACGTCATCGCTGCATTGAAGGCGAGCACGGCTCCACGCTTTGGCTATCCCACGCGGCTGAATGTCCACACCACCGCCGGAATCCTTGTCCTCGAAGAAAACGAAGTGATCCGTTCACGTAGCTTGGAGATGCCGGTTCACATCGCTGAAAGGAAGCGCAAGAATGGCTTCGAGAGATCTCCTAGACCCATGGAGCTGAAGCTCGAGCCGCACCGCCGTCCGATTGCTGGTTTCGGTCGCGCCGTGCGTGAGGGCAAGGATGCGGTGGTGACAGGCGAGGACGCCCACGAGACACGGTATTTCGTCCTCGCCGCCTACACCTCGGCTCGAGAGGGTCGAGGGATTTCACTTGAAGGGGGGTGATAGACGAAGCGATTTTCAATTAAAAAATCCAGCAGAAAATCAGGAGGTGCAAATGCGGAAGTTCTGGGTTGGGTTTGCAGTGTTCTTGGCATTGGCGATGGCGTTCATCGCGTTCCCCCAGAAAGTTCTCCGGGTATATGCCCCGCCGTGGATCTTCAAGAAGTTTCCCCTGGAGGAAGTGGCCAAGCGGTTCGAAGCCGACCATCCGGGCGTGAAGGTGGAGCTCACCCGTGCCAGCAAATGGAGTGCCCCCACCTACATCACCGCGTGGAAGGCCGGCGACACCCCCTTCGACGTGTTCGTGGGCGGCTCGGGTTCGATGCTCGCCCCGGTGATCGTGGGCGGTTGGCTCGAGCCCCTGGACGACATGCTCACCGGCCACATGGCCCCGGACAAGTTCGTGGGCGGATTCTTGGCCGCCGGCTACTACAAGATGCCCGACGGCAAGGGAGCCTACTATCCGGTGCTCCCCTTCATGGGCGAGGTGGCCATCATCGGCGTCAACACCGGCATCATGAAGGCCGCCGGCCTCTGGGACGAAGAGAACAATAAGCCCATCCCCATCCCCGGTTGGGAGGAGGACGAGTTCTTCGGCTGGTTCAACAAGCTCAAGGCCGCCGCTCCCCTCGGGGCCCACGTGCAGATCTGGGACCGTGAGTTCATGCAGTATAACTACTGCGGCCCCATCAAGGCAATGACCGGGACCTTCCTCGCTCCTGACGGCAAGGGCTTCGACGTCACCAGTGAGGCGGCCCATAAGTGGCTCAGCTACGTGCAGAAGATGTACACTGAAGGAATTGGCAAGTGGACCATCACTGACCAGGACGGCTATGCCAAGTGGAAGACCAACGCCGTAGGCTCCTTCTACGCCGCCCAGGGGCACATCATGGAGTTGGTGAGCGTCACCGGCAACGAGGGTGACATCGCATATATCGGCTGGCCCGGTGCCGACGTGAACGGCTCCATCATCTGGACTCACTCGGTATGGATCCCCAAGGTCTCCCCCAACAAGGAGCTGGCCAAGGCCTTCATCCGCGAGCAGATCTTCTCCAAGTACTTCCAGCAGTGGAGCTTCAACCACTACGGTAAACTCCCCGTGCTGAAAGAGTATTACGGCGAGGGAATTACCTGGTTCCAGGACCAAATGCCCACCATCCTCGCCATCGCTGATAACTCTCAGCCCATCCCGCTCTTCGCCGACCTCGAGGAGTACCTGGACATTCTGGTCAAGTACCTCCCCGACGCCGCCTTCGGCCGGATCAGTGTGGATGAGGCCCTGGCCAAAATCGCGGAGGAGTCAGCGGACTTGGACTTTACTGATCTGCGGGCGCATTAATGCGGAGACCGGGCGGCGGGCGCCAGTTAGCGCCCGCCGCCCTTTCTTTTTCGGGCAGGGAGGCCGTGATCAGCCAGAGGAAGAAGCGATACATCCGAGATCGGGTGAACTTATTCGTTTTTCTGCTTCCTACCATCTTTTTCGTCTTCGTCTTCATTGCCTTCCCCATCGGCTACTCCGCCTACTTAAGCTTGACGGAATACAACTACGCGCGAGACGCGGCACCCAAGTTCATCGGTCTTCGGGGTTATCTATACACCCTATTTCAGGATGTTTTCTTTCACGATGCCCTCCTCAACCAGGTGAAGTTCGCGATCCCCTACTTTATTGCGACGTTCGCCGTTTCCCTTGGACTGGCGATCCTCATAAATGAGCTAGTCTTCGGCACTCGCTTCTTTCAGGTGCTTTTCTACCTGCCCATGATCATCCCCCTGTCGCTGGTGGGGATCATCTTCGCGTGGGTGCTGGCGCCGGACATTGGAATCTTCGATCACATCCTCCGCTGGATGGGGATCAAAAACTGGAACATCGATTGGTTCGGTAATCCCTACACCGCTATTTACTGTCTTGCCCTCGCCCGTTCCTGGAAGATGATCGGATTTACCCTGATCATTTTCCTCGCCGGGCTACAAGCGATCCCCAAGGAGCTTCGGGAAGCCGCAAAGGTAGACGGAGCCAATTTCCTCCAAGAGATCTTCCAGGTTGTTCTCCCTAACCTGAAACCTTACCTCCTCATCGGAGGGATCTGGATCCTGATCAACTCCATCAAGACCTTCGAGCTTCCTGCGGTGGTGACGGAAGGTGGGCCGGGGACCTCCACTCTGACCCTGTACCTCTACTCATGGAAGTTGGCGTTTGAGCGGCTGGACATGGGACGGGCATCGCAGGTCGCCTATATAACCGCGGCCATCATCCTCGTTCTTTCTTGGGTCCTCAACCGGATATTCCGGCCAGAGACGGCGAGGAGGGCTTGATGCGGACGTTTATCAATTTCTGCCAGAAAAAGCGTCTCTTCATCCTTCTTCTGGTTACAGTGCTTGCAGCTCTCTACATTTCTCCGCTCCTGTGGATGCTGAACACCTCGCTCCGTCCCACCTGGGACATCTACCGCTATCCTCCCACCATCCTTCCCCGCAAGGTGACCCTGGAGAACTACATCTACGTCTTGACGCAGATGAGCGGGTTCGGCCGCTACTTCCTTAACAGCGTGGTAGTCACGTTCTCCACTGTGGTCCTGGTCCTCATAGCCAGCGCTATGGGGGGATACGCCTTCGGTGTACGGCGCTTTCGGGGGCAGAACCTGCTCTTCACCGGGGTGATACTGGTCCTCACCATTCCTTATATCATGTATCTTATTCCCATCTACATGATGGAAGACAAGCTGGGCCTCCAAAACAATTGGTTGGGACTCATCCTTCCGTATGTGGCCCTGAACTTGCCCTGGGGCCTTCTCATCATGAGAGGGGCCTTCTCCACCATCCCCCTCGATATCCGCGACGCGGCCATCATCGACGGCTGCAATGAGTTCCAGCTGTGGTTTCGGGTGATGCTCCCCATCACCAAGCCCGCCCTGGCGGCCACCACCATCATCACCTTCGTGTTCGCGTGGCAGGAGTACATGTTCGCCAGCACTTTGATGACCAAGAACCAATGGCAAACGCTGCCCGTAGGGATCGTATGGCTGCGGGACGAGCTGCAGACACTGGTTTATGGGCGGATCGGGGCCATGGTGGTCCTCACCATCGTCCCGGTGTTCATCCTCTTCCTGGCCTTCCGTAATTTCTTTATCAAAGGGCTAAGTGAGGGGATGCTCAAAGGTTGAGCGCCGAGGAGGAGAACACGGTGTTCGAGGACAACTATCTCCTGAGGACGCGGACTGGGAGGGAGATCTACGACCATATCTCCGATCTCCCCCTCGTAGATGCCCACAGCCACGTGGAGGCATCCCGGATCGCGGAGAACCGCGGATGGGATGATATATGGGAAGCGGAGGGGGCGACGGACCACTACGTATGGGAACTCATGAGGCGATTGGGGGTCCCCGAGGAGCTGATCACCGGCCCCGCTCCCAACCGGGAGAAATGGCTTGCCCTGGGGAGGATATTCCCTCTGTGCGCGGGTAACCCTGTATACGACTGGATCCATCTCGATCTCCGCCGACGGTTCGGGATCGAGACCCCTCTCGGCCCCGACACCGCCGCGGAGATCTGGACACATACGAAGGAGGTCCTATCGCGCCCCGACATGCGCCCACGAGAGCTCCTGCGGGCCATGAGGGTTGAGGTCCTTGCCACCACCGATCCCCCCGGAGCAGACCTCTCCGCTCACCGCCGTCTGGCGGATGAGTTCCGGGATGTCAAGGTGGTCCCCACTTGGCGTCCGGACGCCTTATTGCGAGTAGGGGAGCCCGGTTGGATGGAGGAAGTCCAGCGCTTGGGGGAGAAACACGGAATGGACGTGACCTCCCTGCGCGGGCTCGTGGACGCCCTGGAGGCCGACCACGCGGAGTTCGCCCGCCACGGTTGTCGCGCCAGTGACCACGCGCTTCTGGAACCGTACCTTCCCGAGGTACCGGAAGGAAAGGCCGCCCGGGCCTACGCCCGTGCCATGGCCGGAGGCGAGCTTTCCCGAGATGACTCCGCGGCCATACGGGCCCATTTGATGTATCGTTTCGCCGAGATGAACGCGGCCGCGGGATGGGTGATGCAGCTTCACGTCGGTGCGATGCGGGACTACCGGGATTCCCTTTTTCTCTCCCTGGGACGGGATTCCGGTGGAGATGTGGCCGATCACCGCCTCGACCTCGTGGGAGGTCTTTATGAGTTCCTCAACAGGTTCGATGGACGTCTCGCGGTGGTGATATACGTTCTCCATCCGGCCCATGTCTACACCGCATGCGTCCTCGCCCGGGCCTTCCCAGAGGTGTACCTCGGCGCCCCATGGTGGTTCATGGACAACCCTTACCATATGCGAGAGTACTTGGAGTTGGTGGCTAACGTGGACCTCCTCTCGTTATTCGCGGGCATGGTGACCGACTCTCGCAAGCTTCTCTCTTACGAATCACGGACCATCGTGTTCCGGCGCGTGCTTGCCGATACTCTAGGCCAGATGGTTGAAGAGGGGAGGATGTCTCTTCCGATGGCCCAGAAACTCGCGGAACATTTGGCGTATCGGAGACCCAAGGAGCTCTTCTTCTCCCATTTGGGTTGACCTACTCGGGGGGTCGGGGATAACCTGGGAACGGATATGGAAACGTTGGCGGGAATGGAAGGATACGGGGTTTACGAGCGATCCCGCCATCGGGTGGCCGAGGCGGAGATCGCGTTGGTGCGGGGCCCGGGAGGGAAGTTCCTCTATCTCTCCAAGGCCCTTCCGGGATTCCGGGGCGACCCCCTCCCCGACGCGGGGGTCCTGTGTCCCCTGACCCCCGAAAACGCCGGGGCGTTGCTGAAGTTCCTCCCCGAGCTCAGACCACGGCGGCTCCCGGAAGGCCCGAGCTTTGGGTTCGGCGATCGGGTTGGCCTCGCCACCCCGGGGCACATCCGGGCCGTCCGCGGCGCGCGGGTGTTCCCGGTCCTGGCCCAGCAATCGGTGCGGGAGAACGCCCGCACCGGGAGGACCTTCGCCCAGGTGCTTGCCGACGTGGTGTTCGGCGTATTGCAGGAGGGATACACCGGGGGCTACGCCGCCGATGCCGACCACCTGAAGTCGGTCGAGGACGCCCTGGAGGCGGCGGAGCTCGGGTACACGTTCTTCACCTGCGATCCCTCGGACCACGTCGTGCCCGCAGAGGAGCTTCCGGAAAAGGAGCTCCGGCGGCGTTTCTCATCGCTCCCGAAGAGCGGGGAGCTTGAGCGCGAATATCTCGATCGGACCTTCGAGATCAAGGGACTGGGGAGGCTCCGGTTCTCCGAACTGGAACTCGCGCGTGCGGCGGTGAAGTATATGGGCGCGGTGGAGTTCGCCGCGGAGATGTACCACGCCCTGAGGGAGGTACTCCCCGAAGGGTTCGACTTCGAGCTCTCGGTGGATGAAACGGAGACCCCGACGAGCCCTTTGGAACATTTCCTCATCGTGCGGGAGCTGAAGAAGCGCGACGTGGAGCTTGCGA
>MTNL01000054.1 GCA_002010365.1 Candidatus Acetothermia bacterium JdFR-50
TTCCTTAGCGTAATAGCAGCCCCAGAGGATGAAGTCGGTGAGGGCCTTGATCACCACGGTGATGTCCCGCTCACCGCTATCCCATTCAATCACGGTCCCGGCAGCCCAACCGGCGATGTCGCCTTGGTTGATGGTTAGGTCGTTCCAGTTGTCGGTGACGGCGATGTTGATCACCGCGTTAAGGGTGAGGGTTGCCGAGGCACTTCCGCCGGTATCGGCCCATGCCACGGTCGTCCCCAGGAAAACGGTTCCGGCAATAAGGAGGAAGATCGTTTTACGCATAATAAAACCACCTCCATGGATTTTGCTTTCTCCATGGGGGTGGTTCGGCAGCCCGGCCACCCTTCGGCCATTAGACCGGGAGGGCCCGTAGGCTTTGCGCCCCCGGGTTTCCCCGGGTTTGCCCTTTCGCCACTCCCTCTTAACAAAACTTTAAACCATCATATTCAATTAGTCAAGCCCCGAAGGTGATGTCCACAACCTAATACCCCAAAAGGAAAACGCCCCCTGTTGGGGGGCGCATCCCTATACGAAGCGGGCTCTTGCGTCTCACTCCAGGGGGCACGTCCCTCCTCCACAGCTGACCGATACCACTTTGCTCACCTGGGATTCCGCACCGCTGTCGTCCACCACCCTCAGTGTGACCACGTATTCCGCCGCTTCCTTATAGGTGTGGGAAACCATTTGGCCTTCAGCCGTTGCTCCGTCACCGAAATCCCAGTAATAGGCGACGATCTCCCCATCGGGATCCGTGGAAGGGCTGGCATCGAAGCCCACCTCCTCCCGGATCACCGGATCCTGGGGCCAAAAGGTGAAATCGGCTTGAGGAGGGGTGTTGTCCACATGGATCCAGGTGGTGGCCCGTCCCACACCCGAAGGCCCAGTAACCACCAGGGTCACCAAGTACGAACCGGGCCGGGAATACAGATGCGTCACCCTAACCCCCGAGGCCACCTCGCTCCCATCCCCGAAATCCCAGAGGTACTCGGATATCGCCCCCGCGGGATCCCGGGAGCCGCTCCCGTCGAAGGTGACCTCCAAAGGGCTTCGGCCCTCGGTGGGGCTCGCCTGGATCACCGCCACCACCCCGTCCTCGGAGACGCTCAGGTTACAACCCCACAGAACTCCTAGGGCCCCCATGGCAACCGCCAAAAGCGCGACCTTCCGTGGTACCCCCCTCATCCGGAACATCCACGACCTCCTTGGACGGTCACCATCTTCGTCACCGTAGCGGTGGCCCCCAGCTCGTCCACCACCGTCAACGTCACGGGGTAACTCCCCCCGTACCAATACCGGTACTGAACCACCTTCCCCGTGGCCGTCTCCCCATCCCCAAAGGACCAACGGTACTCCACGATCTCTCCGTTGGGGCTGATGGAAGAAGATGCATCAAAGGTGATAAGCTCTCCGGCTCCGGGCCGCTGGGGCCACCAGATGAAGTCCGGTTTCGGAGGAGGCGGAAGCACCCTCACGTGCAACGCCCTCTCATCCGAGAGGCCATCTTGGTCATAAACCCGCAGCGTCACGGTATATTCCCCCGGCCGCTCGTAGGTATGGGAAACCAACGGACCGAAGGCTTTGGATCCATCGCCGAAGTCCCAGATGTATTCCGTGATCTTCCCATCTTCATCATAGGAGAGGGAGCCGTCGCAGGTGACCACCAAGGGCGCTTCCCCATATTTGGGCCGCAGGTAAAAGAGGGCCTGGGGAGGTTCAGGGAGGAACTTGCAGCCGCCCAACGCCAAGGCGATCAATCCCAGAACCGCAACCCCTAGTTTCCATCTCATCATCCCTCACCCTCCTTAAAAGGGGACCCAAATTTGAATCCCCCCGATGAGCCAAAAGCCGAAGAATCCGAGTCGATCCCCTTTGTCATCGCCATTCAAATCCATATCCCCCTCGGCGGAAACGAGGGGAGCGCCGGGTTGCCAATGCCCTCTAATCTCCAAGTAAGCCCGAACGCCGGGAAAGATCCCCAAAGCGGCGCGCATAAATCCCCCCATGTAAAAGGAGCTGGCCTCGGCTCGGATTTCCCCACTTGGGGGCACATAGGCGAAGGTCCAGTTGTCCTCGGGATAGGGGAAGTGCCCAACATAACCGACATCGGCCCGGGCCATACCCCCCGAGATCCCCAAGGTCAAAGCCTTACCGAAAAGGGGAACGGAGAATCCAACACCAAGTCTCATGTTCCGCAGGGAAAGGGAAAGGGAAATCAGGTAGTCCTGGCCCCCTAAACTATAGGTCCCGGAGGTCGCTACCTCCGCTTTGAACACCGTCATCTCGATCTCCAAAACCACTCCCAGGTCCAGGCCCTCTCCGATCCCCAGACTGAGGGCATCGTCCAGCCACTCGAGGGGCGGCACCTCCCCTTGGGCACCGAGGTCATCCCGGAAAAACTCAAGGGCGCTATTCGCCGCACCCACGAACAGGTTGAGATCCGCCGGATCTATGGGACCCCATCCCAGGGCGACCTCGGTCACGAACCCCAAGGACAACCCCGGGAGGGCACAAACGAAGACGATCCAGCCGAAAAGTATCGTGCGCATGATCCGTGACGAAGGCTACACCCAATGACGGTCGGGTTTTAGGACAGGAGCCTTGTGGGGTGGACGTATTGTTCCGAGCCAGCGGGGCCCGTTTTCCCTCGCAGGGGGGTCAACCGTCCCCCTCCCGGAGATCCTGTGAATCGAAAGGCCTCGAGAGGCCCCCTTTGCGGTTTCCCTCGGTGGGGAAACCATGGGCCCCCAGTATAGGCACGAAGGTGCAAGGACAGAGGGCCTGCCGCCGTGGCCTCCCTCGCTCCTTGGAATAAAGCCATAGGTATTGGTCGTACCTTCCCCCCACGGGCGCCACGAGCGCCCCGCCTTCCGCGAGCTGTTCCCAAAGGGGCTCGGGAATTCCCGGAAGCCCCCCGGTAACGATAATGCGATCGAAGGGGGCCTCCTCTGGCCAACCAAGCGTTCCATCTCCCACACGGATATGGACGTTTCGTCGATAACCCAGCTCTGTAAGCCTACGGCGCGCTGTCTTAGCTAAGTCCGGGACCCTTTCTATAGAAAAAACCTCTCGGGAAAGCTCACACAGGATCGCCGCCTGATAACCGGATCCCGTCCCAAGCTCGAGGACTTTTTCCTCCCCTTTAAGTCCTAGGGCCTGGGTCATGAGGGCCACGATGTAGGGCTGGGAGATGGTCTGTCCGTGACCGATGGGAAGGGGAGTATCTTCGTAAGCTAGATGTCTTATGTGCTCGGGTACAAATAAGTGCCGGGGGACATTGCCCATCGCGGCCAAGACCCTCTCATCGCGGATCCCAAAGCGCCGCAGCTCCTCCACCATGCGGCGGCGTTCGGCAGCAAAGCTCTCCTCACCCATCCCGCTTCAGTTTGAACGCCGCCAGGGCCTCCCGGGCCCGGGGGAAGAGTTCCTCAGGGACCAGGATCTCCACCTGGGCCAGGCCATCCACCGTGAAGGGGTATACCGAGTGGGGCACCTGGGTCCGCCTCTGTGCCGGGATCCCCTCCCCCTCCAGGAAGCCGATGAGGAGATCGGCCTCCACTTCCCCCCAGACCACCGTCAACACGACGAAGCGCTCGTCCATTTCGCCTCCCTCAGATCAAGTTCATTATGCACCAAGGCTATACATGTTTGTGCCTGAAGGGAACGGGGACCAAGGGAGATCCGGGAAAGCCCCTCCAGGTGGGAAAGATCTTCGGGAGTGAAGTCCTTGTGGTCGGAGAGGAAGAAGGCGGCCCGCTCCGAAAGCTCCACTCTCCGGAGGAAATCCCCCCTCTCCTCGAGGATATAGAGGGAAAAGCCCGCGGCCTCGAGCTCGGCCCGGACCGTGGCGAGATCCCCCCAACGGGCATGGATCCCGGGGGTAGAGGGCTTCCACTTGCCGGGGGGATTACCTTGGGCCATGGCGATGGCCTTCTTTATTAAGGCCGCGGTGGAACGTTCATCGGGGTTCAAATACCGCAAGCGCTCCCCATCCAACCTGATGAGGAGCCGATCCCGGATCACAAAGTAGAGGAGGACGTCCCGGCGGATCCCGTGTGAAACGAGGAAGGCTTCTGTGGCGCATCGACAGAGGATATCCATCCTCCCCGCGCTCCCCGGGAGATCCGCCAAGGGGAAATCGGGGGTAAGGGGCCCCGTATGGCTCAAAATCACGAAGGCCCGCCGCGTCTCACTCACCCTCCCATCCTACAGTGGAGCCTTCCCATGGGAAGCGGGGGAGCACCCGGCCCAGGGCCACCCACGGGATCCGGATCCCGAGCTCGAGCTTCCCGGGCACATCCCCCAGGGCGAGCCCGATGGGGGTTCCCACGGGAAGCCCTCGCCGCCAGACGATAGCCATCCCCACTTGGTGCCCCTCGGGAACGGCCACACAGCTCGTCACCCAGCCCATCACCCGTCCCCCGCGGTCCAAGACGGCGGCACCGGCCCGCACCGGCCGCTCTCCCGCCGGCACAGAGAAACGGATCACCTCCCGTTCCCACTTCCCCAGGGCCTCCTTGTAGGCCTCCCTCCCGATGAAGAATGACTTGTGGAGCTTTACATATGCCCCAAACCCGGCCTCGTGGGGAAGGATTTCGTGGGGGCCGGCGAGCTCGTGGCTCCACAGGGGGAGCCCGGCCTCACACCGGAGGGAATCCCGAGCCGCAAGGCCACAGGGTAACACCCCCAACCCCTTCCCCGCGTCCAGGATCGCCTCCCAGACCTCCCCGGCTTTTTCCTTGGGCACATAGATCTCGTATCCTATGGGTTCACCGGTGTAGCCGGTGCGAGCACAGATAGCCTCCGCCCCCACAAGCTCGAACTCAATGAACTCCATCTTCCGCAGGGCCCGGAGCCTGAGGGCATCCCGGCGGGGAAGGAGCCGGAGGAGAACGTCCCGAGATCTGGGCCCCTGCAAGGCCAGATCCACCAGGCCGCCTTCCTCGTCCTTCAGGAACCGGAGTTCCACCTCCCCCGGGGGCTCCACCCAGAGCCGGTCGGGGTCGATGGGCACCTCCCCCGCGTTGACCGTACGGAGCCAGTGGAAATCCCGCTCCTCGTTCACTGCGTTCACCACCAAAAGATACCGATCCCGGGCTAGGCGGTAGATCATGAGGTCGTCGATCACCCCGGCCCCGTGGTCCAGGAGAAACCCGTACATGGCCTGGCCGGGGTGGAGCCACGCGGCGTAGTTGGAGAAGACGAGGTCCAGGAAGGCTTCGGCGTAGCGGCCGGAGACGAGGACGGTTCCCATGTGGCCCAGGTCGAAAAGCCCCGCCCGCTCTCGGACCGCCCGGTGCTCCTCCAGGGCCGAGGAGAACCAAAGCGGCATTTCGTACCCGGCGAACTCCGCCATGTTGGCCCCGTGCTCGCGGTGCCAAGCGTTGAGGGGCGTTTTTTTGGTGACGCGTGACGCGTGACGGGTGAGGGGTGGCTCCGTAATAGGTGACGTGTGATGGGAGGAGAGGAGGTCACGGAGGAGGTGCTGGCCCACGAAATAGGGCTTCCTGATATCGAAAAGCTCGGGGTGCTTCTTGTAAACCTCCCCTATGTCGCCGTCGATCCCGAGGAAAATCCCCTCAACCCCTTTCGCTTCCCCGTCTTCTTCCACCACAACATTTCGGCCATCCAGCGAAAACTCTATCCTCCCGCTACGCGTAACGCGTAACGCGTCGCGAACCTCCTCGATCACAGCGGGCCCCTGAACCTTCCGGTGGATGTCCTCGGGGTCGAACAGGATGTAACCGTCCGAGAGGGCAGTGAGCCATCTCCTGAGCTCTTCCCCCGTTTGGCGCGGGGCCAGAACGAGGTAGGCGCCCTCCCCGTAGCAGTCGTCGGGCAGGCGGGTGACCACGGCCTCGGAGATGAGCCTCCCCTCGCCGTCGAAGAAGGCGGAACGCACCGCCTCCCCGGGGTCCAGCCCCAGGACATCCCCCGTCCCCGCCTCATGTAGGAGATATACCGAACGGCGGCCCCGGAGGATGAACGCCGTGACGCGTGACGGGTGACACGTGACGGGTGACGAGGAAGGTTTGGAAAGGAAGCGCGAGAGGAGTTCCCGGGTGCGGGCCCGGGCTTCCTCCAGGACCCTCAAGGGGAGCTTTCCCCGGGAGAGGGGGCCGGTGACCCCGATGTAGGTGAAGGGTCGGATCTCCCTGAGCACCGAGGAGGTGATCCGGGCGATCTCCTCCATCTCTTCCTTCCCCATTCCACGTTCGGTTACCCAAGGGGTGCCCATCCTGATCCCGTGGGCATCGGCGGCGGAGGTATCCCCGGGGATGGTGTTCTTGTTGGTCACAAGCCCCACTAGGTCCAGGATCCGGGCAGCGATCTCCCCTAACATGGTCTCCCCATTCTTCGTACGGATCGCCCGCAGATCGATCACCAGAAGATGGGTATCTGTCCCCCCGTAGGCGAGCTTGAGGCCCTCCCGCTCCAGGGCTTCGGCGAGGAGCACCGCGTTCTCAACGATCCGGCTCTGGAGCTCCCGGAACTCAGGGGTCCGGGCCAAGGCGAAGGCGGCGGCTATGGCGGCGAACTTGTTCACGTGGGGGCCTCCTTGAGCCCCGGGGAAGACCGCGAGCTCGATGGCCTTGGCGATATCCGGGTCGGTGGTAAGGATCACCGCCCCCCGGGGGCCACACAGGGTCTTGTGGGTGGTGAACATGATCACGTCGGCGTAGCCGATGGGGTTGGGGTAGACCCCGGCGATGGCCATCCCGGCGGTGTGGGCGATGTCGGCCATAAGATACGCCCCCACCTTATCGGCGATCTCCCGAAAGGCCGCCCAGTCGGGGGCCCAGGGGTAGGAGGTATAGCCGGCGATGATCATCTTCGGTTTGTGCTTCACCGCGAGGTCCATGATCCTGTCGTAGTCGAGCTTTTCCGTCTTCGGGTCAACGCCGTAGGAGACGACCCTAAAGCGGCGGCCGGACTGATGGAAGGGGGAGCCGTGGGGAGCCGTGGGAGAGGTGGCCGCCCTGGGCGAGCTCCATGGCCATGATGGTGTCCCCCGGGGAAAGGAGAGCATCATAGATGGCCATGTTGGCGGCGGCGCCCGAGAGGGCCTGGACGTTGACGTAGATCTCGTCCGGGGGGACCTCGGGGGTGGCGAAGCACTCCGCCGCCCGCCGGCACGCCAGCGCCTCCACCACGTCCACGAGTTCCGTTCCCTTGTAGAAACGGCGGTCAGCATAGCGGCGG
>MTNL01000206.1 GCA_002010365.1 Candidatus Acetothermia bacterium JdFR-50
CCCACCCGCTTCCTTTCCTCGTCGTAGACCTCCACTTTGAGGGGAAGCCACACGCCGGGGGCCACCTCGGTGTGTTGAAGGAAACGAGCCTCGGTGAGGAATGTCTCCTCCACGTCGTACAGTTTCCGCCTTACAGGAAGCCAAAAATTCGGGTCGACCCAAAGCTCGATCTTGCCGTACACCGCCCCTTCTTCGGTGGGGACGCCGACGAGGAGCAAGAGGTACCCATCCTCCCATACCTCGTACGAATACCCCCAGTACTCGCTGCGCACCCCTTTAAGCAGCGTCCGGAACATGATCCACGGCTGCTGGGAGGGGGAGAGCTCTGAGAGATCCTTCTCGTACCAGGTATCCGTCGCGGCGATGTAGATCCAGTACCGATCCCCCACAACCAGCGCTACGTTGCCGGCGAGGTACTCGGGGGAGATGTACTCCAGGCGCAGCTTGTCCAGTTGCAAGAGATAAAGCTTGACCTCCTGCTGTAGGTCTGGCTTCCCATCGCGGTAGTGGACGATGGAAAGGCGGGCTTCGAGATCCGAGAAATTGCCCAAAATCGCGTCCATGCGATCCAACACCTCGGCGGCATTTGGAATCCCTCCCGCCTCCACGGACACCACCGTGGTGAAGACCAGGAGCACCGCAGCGCCTATTCCCAAAACCTTCATACTGTCCCCCTTTCTTTTCTGTATCGGGCCAGGACATTGCGACCTTGTTCCGTGAGGATCCCCTCGAAAAGGACCTTGCGCAGGGTCTCCAGAATCCTTCCCACCGAAAGGTTCTCCCGCAGTATGGTCTCCGGGTTGACCAGGCCCTCCACGGCGGTGCGCAAGAGGATGAGCCAAAGGTCGACGTCCAGGTCCGGCCTCACCAGGCCCTCTTCCTGGGCCTGCCGCACGAGGTTTCCCACCGCTTCAAGACGCTTCTTCCGTTCGGCCTCGACCCTCTGCCAGAGCTTGGGATTGAACTCCCGGGCCTGGTTCAGGATCTGCCTCTGGGCCTGGGAAAGGATGGCGGTAAGTTCAATTAAGAACCGGTCCACTCGCTGGAGCGGTGGGGAGTCCACGCGGAGGATGGTGTCGAGGTGGGAAAATAAAGAATTTACCAAGCTCTAAAGCGCGGTCTCGAGCAAGTCGTCCTTGCTGGGAAAGAGCTGGTACAGGGTCTTTTTGCTGATGTGGGTCCGGCGGGCTACCGCTTCGGTGGTTACCCCCCGCCAGCCGCGGGTGTGGAGCAATTCGAGCACTACTGCGATTACGTCCTCCTGAGAAACCATCGCGTCACCCTTTTGGAAACCAAAGATACTTTTTCGGTACTTTTAGGTCAAAGTCGGCCCGGCCTGGCTCAAGCAAAGGTCTGGACAAGAGGAAATCCCTGCGCGATAGCCGGTAGTGGCTGCGGGCAAGTTAAGTTGGGGGTCGGGCCCGGCTTACAACAGTGCGGATTCCCGAAGCGAAAAGGCTTGAACCTGCCGCAGGGTGGCCTCTCCCGGAGGGAGCATCCTCATCTTCTTCTAGCCGGTCTTTACAGCGATGGGACCGGTTTTGTCGGTCACGCTTAGCCCACCCATGGAAGAGCTGGCCTAACCCTCTTGGCCCACGTGGGGGCATCCGGGCTCGTCGTGACCTCTATCTATCCTGGCGAGGCCGTAGGACTCCGTCATCACCGTGCCCGAAGCCGGGTCGAGGACGGCGTAATGGTTGGAAGCCGAGAGGTGCGTCGACACCTCGGCCCAGAGGACCACCATAACGTTGGGAAGCTGGGCCCATCCCAAGTGGGCAATCGGCGCTTTGCCTGGGACCACCTCTTCCGATGCGCGAGAAGGGTCAGGTGCAGCGGGAAGACCGTCCTTAAGGATTCCTGAGAGCCATTTTGTAGATCCGTTGGCCTTCTCTGGTCCACGACCGTTACCCGCGGTTCACGTCCTGATTTCCCGCTCAGCGCGGCATTTATCTTTCAACAAACGCGAGATCGTCCAATAGCAAGGTCGTGGTCCGTCCCACTTGATTCAGCCCCACCAGGTATATGTGGATGGACCTGATACCCTCAAGGTCAAGAACTTTGTTTCCGGTATCCGGCGAGCCGTAGCCTCCGAACTTGAATCCCGCGAGCTCCAGTTCGATCTCGTGCCATCTTTTATCCCCGACCAATTCGGGGACCTCGACGGACCAGGCTTCGCCCTCTGCGTCGAAAATGACGATGAACATCGAGATGTCTTCGTTGTCTATCGCATAAGCGAACCGCAAGGCTGTGGATCCCTCTAAGCCGGTCTGTGTAACGTTTGTGAGCATCACCCCGGTAAACAGCTGTTGCCAGTCGTCCGCGACCCGGGGGGTGTAGGTAATCCGGAGGGTCCCTTCCCCCTTCCACGTGTTTGCCGACTCCCAGGAAACCTTCACCGCAGTGCCTCGATCCGGGAAACACGCTATTCCCTGTAAGCCGCCCTGTGAAGCTTCGAACAATTCGAGCGCCTTTCCGTAGAGGTAAGTCACGGCACGCTCTGCTATCTCGCCGCTCACCGGCTCGAAGTCATACAACATGTGTACCGAAACGGAAACGTCCGGGGGATGCAACTGCCATTCCCCTAAGATCTGTCCCGTGCCGTTCTCCTCGCACTTTACCCTTAGATCCCTCTTTGTAGCACCTAACTGAAGGTGGAGCTCGAAAATGCCGTTGCGGGCCTGTTCGAGTACAGGGATGTCGTCGAGATACCAGTTCACTACGCGGATATCCTCGGTCCCCGTGTCCACCAGGAACTTCGCTACACCCCCGCTCGCGCTGACCCCCGCCGCGTCGGGGGAAACCGAAACCCGGGATATGTCGAGGGATCTCTTGGGCTTTATCACGATGACACAGAACGTCCGGAAGGAAGGCACCGTTAATTCGATATATCCTTCCCTCTGCGTGTACGGGAGCTTAAGCGCCTTCGTGTTTTCCGGAGATAGGAGGAAGACTATAGGATCCCCCGCCTCTTTACGGGCCACCTTTAGGCGCAATGTCCCCGTTGGCTCGAGCTTGTCCCTGTCCTTAATGTACCTGTCGTTTACGAGGTGCACGATCAAGGCATCGCCGCCTTTGTACAAAATACTCCGAACGTCGGGCGAATTAAGCACGATCTGGGGGGTCAGGTATTGTGACAGGACCCGTATCAGGGTCGATCGCGCTGCCTTACGTCCCTGAACATACAACAGGCCTGGATCTTTGGGAAAATATCGGACTTCTCCCCGCCCCAGCCTCTGTCGGCCGCGCATCAGTAGTCGGCGAAGCTCGGAGTTAGCGACGCTCATGTTCTCATCGTATTTGGCTGTGTCGCCGGTGGCGATGATGACGCCACCGCGTTGGACGTATTCCAAAAGAAGGGTCTGCATGTATGCTGGAAGCGAGAGGGCGTTTGGAACCAATACCACTTTGTACGGGAAGAGATCCGAGATGCTGAGCCGCTTGTTCGAGAAGCGGGGGTCGGGAACGTAAACGAAGTCGAAAGGGATGTGTTCCTCAAACAGGATCCGGGCGGTGCCCGCCAACAACGCGCGCGTCCACCACCACCATGAGCGGCTCCCAGGTGCAATGACCGAGTTCAAGTTCGAACAGTCATCGAAAAGGACACCGAGTTTAGCAGGCACCCGCTCCTGCTCATAAAGGGAGCGGTTGTTTCCTACAAAGGCTGCGATGTCGTTGACCGCGCCATAGTCGTAGGCGAGGGGTTCCGTATACCTCCACCCTGGAACTGCACGGAAGATCTTGGGAGGAAGCAGGACGGATGACCGAGAGGAAAGGATCTTGCCCATTTGCCAGTACAACAAGTCATTTAGAGGCGAGGACGGAAGCCTGCCGTCGGCAGGGTTGTCATACACCTCCAGGAGGAATACGCGGGGCTTTTGGGTATCCATAGCTCTGAACGCTTCTGCCAATGCCTGGGGCGCGGAGTTGAACGCGAAGTCTTCCCGGACGAAGTAGTCACAAAACGGGGCGAGGCGCCCTGCCCAACCGTAAGCAGGGTGGGCGTTCGCGCCTATCCAAAATCGCCGGCCATAAGCGTTTTGCGCATACTCTTTGGCAAACTGGACCAATTCACCGAAAACTTTTTGTTCCGTGTGAAGCAGAAAGAGCACATACTCCCATATGAGCGGTCTGTACGGCGGATGATTCCAGGTTCTCGCCAGACCTTTCGCCACGATCCAGTCGCTTAAGTCAAAACCGTACGGATCTTCGATCCCAAATCTCGTTTCCAACTCGGACGGGGTATATTTCGAAAGTAGATATCGCCTGAACTCCTCTTCCGTCCACGCATCGAACGTACCCCCGTCAGCTATGATCGCCTCAACCGTGTAGAGGTCGAAGGTCACCCCGGTTGCCCCGGCGTCTATCATGGACTTTAAGTGTGCTTTGAAAAGGTCCCTCATAAGAGGGTGGAGAACGTTGTGCTTGTACACGTTGTTAGACTCCCAGCCGTATTTCTCTGTCCAGGCGATTGGATTCCCGTAGACGTCCACCAATGCAACCGCTTCTTCAAGCTCAGGGTGTGGTTCCGCGAAATTACCGGTGTTTTCCATCATCAAAAACGGCTTGCCATGAATCTGATAACGCACCATGTCATTGATGATTGCGGTCCATCTGGCCTCGTCACTTACGTACTGAGGCCCCCAGGCTACACCATCGTTCAGGAAGGTACCGGCTGGCATGATCCCCATCTGTAAGATGTTCGCCCGGTGTTGTAGAGTACCGTTCCCTTCAAACAACCACTTATGATCGATTTGAACATCCGATTTCGTCTCTGCATGTACCTCGCCGACGTATACAAAACCAACAACCAAAACGGTACAGAACAAAGAAAACATGTGACGCATGATGCCCCCTTTGTCAACCTATCTCATCGCCGCCTTGTTTAGAAGAACGGCAACCTGGATCTTCTCGTTCTCAAAGTACCTGTGCTTGCTTAACCTGCTAAAGAACATCTTGCCTACCCCGACTTCGCCATTTTGGATAGCGAAGGGTTAAAAATACCGTTCGATTTCGGTTCAGACCCATCCTAATGCAGGGACGCCGCTGCGGGCAAATTGACCTCGAGGAAGGCCGCGGCTAGGATCACAGGTCATGCGTGGGAAGTTGCCGCCGGGACAGGCGTGGTTTGAATGGCTCCTCGTATACGATATCGCTCCGGTGCCCCCGTTGGAGCTTGAGAACTTCCGGCTTCGCATCGACGGCCAGGTGGAAAACCCCCTGGAGCTATCGTGGGAGGAACTCCTGCAGCTCCCCCAAGCGGAGGTGGTGGCCGACTTCCATTGTGTCACCCGTTGGAGCGTGTCGGAGCTCCGCTGGGAGGGGGTTCTGGCGCACACGATCATCGAGCTCTGCCGGCCCAAGGAAGGAGTGGAGTGGGTGATGGCCTACGGCCGGGAAGGATACTCCACCAATGTCCCCTACGAGTACTTCGCCCGCGCGGATACGATCCTGGCCCACAAACTCAACGGAAAACCCCTTGCCCCACAACACGGCTGGCCCCTTAGGTTGGTTGTGCCCTCGCTCTACGCTTGGAAAAGCGCTAAGTACCTGGTGCGCCTCGAGTTCACCCGGGAGAGACGCCGCGGATATTGGGAGGAGCGGGGCTACCACGATATCGGCGACCCCTGGCGCGAGGAGCGCCGTCACTGAAGGCTTCACTCTTCCGTTCTCAACCCTATGACCGGGTTTGTGGGCAAAGCCGTGGGGAGTACAATGATTTTGATAGGGGATTTTTCTGTATCCCTCGCTTCGCTCCCTTATCGAGGAGGTGAGGCTCGGTTTTCGGTACTTTTACCCTTCGAGCCTGTTTCGTTCGGCCCGAACAAGGAGGAGATCAGTGTGCATATCAAACGTTTTCTTCCAGCTCTTTTGTTGACCTTTTCGCTTCTTTCGGTGTCCCTTCTCGCTGCCCATAACGTGTACTTTTCCGTCCCATTATATTGTCAGAAGACACCGATCTGGTGCGGGGCGGCCAGCGCCCAGATGACTCATAACGGCTACCCCACGCCCCCGGGACCACAATTTTTCGCTCAATCGGCGCTGTGGAACTGCATCCAAGGCCATAAGGATGACCCCGCCGTCGGTTGGGCTACCGATCCCGACGGCTTGGATTGGTGCTTGGACAACTTCATGGGCCACGGCCCTTCAGGACATTGGGTCGTCTACGCCAACAGCTCTTACTCGACGGAGATGTACGGGATCACCTACTGGATGACCCGACAGCGTTATCCAACGCCGGTGCTGGTATGGAACCAACAGCACTGGGTCGTGATCACCGGCTTCACCACGGACGTGGACCCGGTGACCCACGCGAGTGTCATCCTCCAATTTGTGGAATTCAACAACCCATGGCCGCCGTGTAGCGACGGGCTCTCCAGCGAGGGCACCTACCACTACGTGACCGCGGCTCAGTGGCAGACCAATTACTTCTGGGGACCGGTGAAAATCGCCGCGAGCAAGTGGCACGGCAAATATGTCGCCGTACTCGAGCCCCCGAAGAGGGCCGGCCGGGTGGCGCCCACGGAAATGGCGGTGCAGGGGGAACCGATATCCCCGGATGAGGCGCGGGAGTTGGCCCTAAAATGGGTTGAGGAACTTCGGCTTTACGAGAGGGGCCCCCTTAAGGCATTGCGGGAGACGCGGCCCATGGAGCCGCTCCTGGTGAACGCACAATACAAGGGCTATTACCTCGTCCCCTTCGGCTACCGAAATAAGGCCTTGGCCGGGATCATCCTGAACGCCTACACCGGGGAGTTCCTCGACGCCGGGGCGTTCAGCCAACCCATCCGCTACCTCTCCCCCGAGGAGGCGTTGGAACTCTTCGTGAAACGCACGGGCATGCGTCCCTCCATGAAGCCGGAACTCATCTTCGTCCCCTCAGAACAGACGGAGGACTATTTCTGGCCGCTGTGGAAGTTCACGGTCCAGGGCGAGGTCGTGTTCTATCTGGATCAGGCCGGCCGCCTGTACAAGAGGCTAACGATTCCCCCACCGGGAGACTGAAAAAACTCGGGC
>MTNL01000083.1 GCA_002010365.1 Candidatus Acetothermia bacterium JdFR-50
CGGGGGGAGCTCGCGCGGATCTTAGCGATCTTGGACGGAGGAAACCATGGTGGATGAGGGGACCCTCAAGGCCTTGGAGGAGAAGGTAGCGGAGCTGAAGCGCCTGATGGAGCAGGATGGTCTGGCTTTAGGGGACGAGCTTTCCCTGCTTGAACGGCGCCTGGAGGAGCTCCGTCGCGAATATTTCTCGAAGCTTTCCGACTGGGACCGGGTGAAGTTGGCGCGGGATCCGCGGCGCCCCACGGGGTTAGAACTGGTGGAGAGGGTCTTCGACGATTTTTACGAGCTGCGGGGCGACCGACTCTTGCGGGACGACCAGGCCCTGCGGGGTGGGCTGGCGAAGCTCTCGGGCATGGCCCTGGTGATCCTGTTCCATCAGAAGGGAAAAACCCTGGAAGAGCAGAAAAGATATCGGTTCGGTATGGCCGGTCCCGCGGGGTACCGGAAGGCAGTGCGGCTGATGCGGCTCGCGGGCCGGCTCCGGCTGCCCCTGGTGAGCCTGGTGGACACCCCGGGGGCCTATCCGGGAGTGGAAGCGGAGTCACATAATATCGCAGGAACCATCGCCCAGTGTTTGGACACCATGCTCGGCCTCCCGGTGCCCACCATTTCGGTGATCGTGGGGGAAGGGGGTTCAGGGGGGGCGGTGGCCATCGCCGCCGCGGACCGAGTCCTCATGTTGGAGTACGCCATCTACTCCGTGATCTCACCCGAAGGGGCGGCGGCCATCCTGTGGAAGGACCAAAAGGCCGCCCCCAAGGCGGCAGAGGCCCTAGGCCTCTCCGCTCCCCGACTGAAGGAACTGGGGGTGGTGGACGAGGTCTTGCCCGAGCCCCTGGGGGGAGCCCATTCCGATCCCGAGGCCACCGCCGCCACGATCCGCGACGCCCTCACCCGTCACCTCCACGAGCTCTCCGCCCTTTCCCTGGACAAGCTCCTTTCCCTGCGGTACAAACGTTATCGCAATGCGGGAAGCTACCGCGAATTCAAAGGCCGGCCCTCGGTGCCGGGGATGTAGCGCGGGTTGCTCTTATGTATTCGAGGGGCTTCCCCCTGAGGCCTGGGAGGAACTGCAATCCTTAATGCGCCCGCTGGAACTGGATGCCGGGGAAGCGGTCTTCCATGAAGGAATGCCCTCTTTCGGCCTCTATATCCTCTGTGAGGGAAAAGTCAAGCTCGCGAAGCACACCCGAGGAGGACATTCCCAAGTCCTGAAACTTCTCGGCCCCGGAGAGATCCTGGGGGAGAAGACCTTGTTCGATGGGGAAACCTATACCTGTTACGCCAAGACCTTGGAGCCCTCCCGGTTGATGTTCATCCCCCGGGACGACTTCCTGGGGTTCGTGCGCCGTCACCCGGAGGTGGCGGTACGGCTGGTGGAGAAGTTGGCCCGGGAGCTCAAGGCCTTCGGAGACAAGTTGGTGGAGATCGCTTCCAGATCCGCCAAGGAGCGGGTGGCCCGGGTGCTGTTGGAGCTAGCCCGGGCGTTCGGCAAGGAGACCGAGGAAGGCCTGGACATCGGCCTGGAACTCCACCGTGCGGAACTAGCGGAGATGGCCAGTATCTCCACCGAGACCGCGATCCGGATCCTCTCGGAGCTCGCCGACCGGGGAATCGTCGCCCTGCAGGGCCACCGAATCATCATCAAAAAGCCCGAGTCCCTCCGAGCCATGGCACATCCCTTCCGGACGTTCCTGCGGGAAAATTTGCTCTGAACCTACGGTGAAGGTGCTCCTCGGTGTGGGAAATCCCCTGGCTCGCGATGATGGGGTAGGTGTGTGGATAGCCGAGAATTTCCACAAGGAAGGATGGCTCTCCATTCCCGCCCGACAGGCCCCGGAGAACTTCGTGGGGAAGCTCGCGCGGCTTGCCCCGGAGATCCTGGTGGTGGTAGATGCAGTGGAAATGGGCCTTCGGCCCGGGGAGTTCCGTCGCATCGGCAATCAGCGGGCGGAAACGTTGTGGGGATCTACCCACTCCCTGCCCCTCCCCGTCCTGTTGGATAAGCTCGCCCATACGGTGGGAAACGCCATATTCGTGGGCATACAACCCAAGGATCTATCCTTGGGCGAGGGTCTCTCCCCCGAGGTGGAGAGGGGAGCGAGGAGACTCCTCCGCTTGCTGCAGCGGGAGGACCTGGGAGCGATCCCGGGGCTCGAACCTGAGGAGAGGTCATGAGGAGGGCCTTGATCATCGGGTCCATTATTTTCTTGGCGAGTGGGCTCGCGCTGGCGGGGACCGTGAACCTGCGGGCTTGGCTCCAGAACTGCACGGGCACTTGTAAACGGGTTGCTCCCGATTTCCTCCGCTGCTCCGTGAAACCCGGGGCGAGGTTCGTCATCCGCCTCGAAGCCCTGACGGACCCGGCGGAATGGGTGGAGATCTCCGGAGAAGGGGTTCCTGAATGGGGGGAGTTTAAAACCTCGGGGGGTCTCGGACGAGCCGAGGCGGAATGTGTTTTCCTCATGCCTCCAGATGGGTCCGCAACAAGGACGGTCTTCTGCGCCCAAACTAAATCTGGGTTTTCCACTTCCCTTTTGCTGGAGCTCACCGGTTATCCTCAGAAAAAGGTCACATCCGATACCTCAGGCGAGGACCATGGGGTTCCTTTGGGTTGGGACGACTTCCGCGGAACACCCCCCATGTACCCGCAGGACGACACGGTGGCACAGATCGTTTACGAACTGCGTTTCCATTACGCCTACGAGGTGTCGCCGATGGATGATTCATTCGCGGCGTACCTTGTCGGAACGGAGGTTGAGCTGGTGATCCGCCGGGATCTCTCATGGGTGTACCCCTGGGCAAAGACAGCCGAGGTCCTACGCCATGAACGGGGACACTTAGCCCTGGGCGAGGTTTACCGTGTGCTTCTGGAAATCCAGCTTAAAGGCTTGCGAACAGTGGGTACAACGCCGGATCAAGCGATCACACGCCTGAGGGAACGCGTGTCCGCGCTCTTCGAGAACGTCAGGGCACGGATGGAACGGACTCAGTCGCTTTACGACGATGCTACCTCACACGGAAAGGACGCTGAGGCCCAAAAGGAGTGGGACGAGAAAATCCTCTTTTGGCTGAAACGGCCCTCCGAAGCCCCCTAGCCGTTTCGACTCAACGCTTTCCGGAGGACCTTTTCCAACCGGTCGGGTTCGATATATCCTCCATGCCGTAAAAGCTCCCTTCCATCGGGGGAGAGGAGGATAAGGTAGGGAACGCCCACAACCTGGTATCGCCGTCTGATGGCGTCCGTCACTGGGCTGCGCACGGTGAGATCGACCTTGACCGGCACGATCCCCGCGGAGTTGAAGAAGTCCACGAAGCTTTTGTCCTCGAAGGTGATGGCCTCCAATTTGTGGCAATACACGCACCAATCCGCGGTGAAGAAAAGGAGGACCGGTTTCGAATTCCGAAGGAGGGCGGGATCGTAGTCCATCCAGGGAATCCGTTCCGAAGGCTCGGCCGGAGCATGGGCTGTGGGAAAGAAGAAAAGCAGGGCGACCGCGACCCCGGCCAAGCCCACCGCCCCGCGTACCACTCGGAACACCCATCCCCCGCGACTCCGTTGCAAGATCCCCAGGTAAAGGGCACCGGACAGGGCCAGTACAGTCACAAGCCAGGGGAGTAACCCTTTGGGCAAAAATGGGGCCACGAAGTAAAGGGCCAGCCCCAGAAGGACAAACCCCAAAAGCCGCTCCACCCAAACCGTCCAGGCACCGGTCCGCGGGAGGTAGCTCAAGCGCTGGGAAAACAGGGCTAAAATCACATACGGAGCACCGAGGCCGAGGGAGAGGGAGAAGAAAAGTGCGAACCCAAGGGCTACGTCTTGGGTGATCCCCACATAGGAAAGAAGGGCCACGGTGGCGGGTCCCACACAGGGAGCAGCCACCACTCCCGCAAAGGCTCCCATGAGGAACGCTCCCACCGGACCTCCTCGACTCCCCTTGGGGAGTCGGCGGGTAAGGAACGTCGGTGCCCGCAAATGGTATAACCCGAAGAAGCTCAGGGCCATGGCCACCATCACCGCCGCCGCAACCCCCCAAACCCAGGGGTGCTGCAATGCCTCACCGAAGAGCCGTCCGGTGGCCGCCGCCGTCACCCCAAGCCCCGAGTAGACCAAGGCCAATCCCAGGAGGTACGCCAGGGCCATGGACAACGCCCGTCCGGTGCGTCCCCGAACCCCCCCGAAGTAGGCCACCGTGATGGGCACCATGGGGTAAACGCAGGGCGTGAGGTTCAGACCCAGTCCCAACAGAAAAACCCCCAGGATAGCCAGGAAAAGCCCCCGTTCCCGGATGAGGCGCCCAATGGGATTGTCCTCCTCCGGGGCAGTGACGCCTTCCCCGGGGGAGGAACTTTCCACCACCTTCACACGGGCCTGAAATAGTTTTTCAGTGGGAGGAAGGCAAATATCTCCGCTACAGGCTTGATATTTGAACTTGCCCTCGAGGAAACTTTCCGTCAGGGGCGCATCGGATGCGGCAGCAAGGGGAATTTCAATCCGAAGCGAGCCGCTGTACAAAAGGAGGCCTTTCACCCCCAGGAGCTCCTCCTCTTGGGCTGGGGGAAACCGAGCTTCGCCCACCAGGATATATGACGGCGTGGTGATCTCCACACCCGCGGGGATCAGGAAACCCGGTGAGCCGGGCGCATTTATGTGCCAGTTGGGGGCGATATCGACCGTGAGCACCAACGTGGCCGAACCTCCCCGAGCGAGTTCCACCACCTCCGGCACCGCGAGGGCCACCACCGATTCCGGGTCCGCTCCTTGGGCCAAGGAGGTCAGCGCCCAAGGCAAAATGAACACCACTCCCAGCCAGCGCACCGGGGCACCCTCCTTTGTTAAAAAGTTTTTTAAGTTTACGGGCACTATTTTACTCCCGGTGGCTCACCCTGCACGGGAAACGGGATCCCCTCCCGGAGTGACAGAGGTCACCCGGGGTATTAGCCCCCACCCCCCTTCGCTTTGGCCTCCTTCATCCCCACCACCTCACATCCCCCTGGACCCCCGACGGAGCCGTATTGGCCCCGGACGCAGGTTCCCACGACCGGGAGCCCACATGCGACCGGATCGATGCCCCGGGCGGCGAGGGCCGAAGCTAGATAATAACTGGAGAAAACGAAGTGGAGCCATTGGTCCACCGCGGACCGCACCTCTTCCGCCCCGAAATGCTTCACATGGACCAACCACTTGGCGAGGCCCACCGCACTCCTCACAAGTTCGCACACCTTCTCCAGTTCCCTGTCAGGCCTGCGACAGCACTCCAATATGGACGCATGTCCACAGGGGGGAACTGGGAGATCGGCCAAGGCTTGTCGCATGACCCGCTCCTCTTGGGGGGAAAGGGCTATGGTGTTGTTCCACGAGCGGAAGCGACCTACGTTCCAGAGGGATATGGGGATCCCGTAGGAAGTAGAAGTACCTGGGAAGGGGATGAGCTGCACGTAAAGTTCTTGCAGAATCTGCGTAGCCGCCGGATCCCGACACGAAAGCTTCGCCGCCGCCGTTGTCCCGAGGAAGAGGACGAGCACCCCCATTACCAAGATAGCCCTTTTCACCATTTCCCTCCTCGCATGCGAACTTTTACAGTCTGTAACGATTATTACCCCCATACGTGCAGTGTTCGAGAAAATCATGTGGAGATTCTGTGGAAGCGTTTCCCCGAAGGTCGGACCTGGGAAGCCGCTCCCGAAAGCGGCCTTCCACCTATCTCGCCAAAACGTCATAATCTCCGTGCGTGGGTTATGAGGGGAGGGGAGATAGATGGGCGAAAGGTTCGTGGTGGCCACATATAACTGCAATTCCATCCGAACTCGTCTTCCTTTAGTTCTCCGTTGGATCGGGACACGCCGCCCCCACGTCCTGTGCCTCCAGGAAACGAAGGTTCCTGACGAGGAGTTTCCCGCCGGGGCATTCGAGGAGGCGGGATATCACGTGGTCTTTCGGGGACAAAAGGGCGGTGCCGGCGTCGCCATAGCCAGCCTCGCCGTGCCGGAGAAGGTCTCCTTCGGGCTCGACGATGGGGGTCCTCCCGACGAATCCCGCCTGATCAGGGCCACGATACGGGGAATTCCCATCGTGAACACCTATGTGCCCCAGGGGAGATCGCCGGACCACGAGATGTTCCGTTATAAGCTCCAATGGCTGGCACGCCTCCGGGACTATTTCGACCGTCATTTCTCCCCCGACGAACCCCTGCTTTGGTGCGGGGACTTCAACGTGGCGCCGGAGGAGATTGACGTCCACAACCCGGTGCGCCTCAAAAACCACGTGGACTTCCACCCCGCGGCCCGAGCGGCCCTGGAGCGGATCCGGGAGTGGGGGTTCGTGGATGTATTTCGCAAGCACCATCCCGGCGAACCGGGACAGTACACCTTCTGGGACTACCGGGTGCCCCGGGCCCTGGAGCGGAACCTGGGCTGGCGGGTGGACCACATCTGGGCTACCCGCCCGCTAGCAGATAAATCCGTGGACGCGTGGATCGATCGCGAGGCCCGCCGGATGGAAAAGCCCTCGGACCACACCTTCTTGGTGGCCGAATTCGAACTTTGATGGAAACATTCCTGCCAGTTGCTCCATCCCCAGCTTCCCCAACCCCGGGTTGCAGGGATGGACAAAGCCGATATATTGAATTGAGTCTCTTTCTCAGATAGGTGGGAGATGAGCACCGCGGAAGACAGTCTCGTGCTCCCCATTCAGGGGATGGTGTGTGCCTCCTGTGCCGCTCATGTGGAGGACGCGCTTAGAGGTGTCCAGGGGGTGACCAAGGCAAGGGTAAATTTTTCCACCGGACGTGCTTACGTCGAGGCGGAAAGGGGAACTCCCCTGGGAGAAATCGTGCAGGCGGTGGAGCGCGCCGGTTATGGGGTCATCACCGAAACGATGACCTTGAAGATCGAAGGGATGAGCTGCGCCGCCTGTGTAGCCCGTGTGGAGAGG
>MTNL01000073.1 GCA_002010365.1 Candidatus Acetothermia bacterium JdFR-50
GGATACGTGGTTGATTACGTGGACTTTCGTTTTTTTCCCGCCTTCAATGTAGCCGATGCCGCGGTAGTGGTGGGCGCGGTGGTGGTGGCGTTGGCCTTCCTTTGGAGGAAAAGATGAGATCGCTTTTCATCGTACTGGAGGGACCGGATGCCGCGGGGAAGTCCACCCAGCTCAGGCTCCTTTCGGCCGAACTCTCCGCGCGGGGGATCCCGGTGGTGGTGACCAAGGAACCCGGGGGGACGGAGTTGGGGAAGCATCTGCGGAGACTGCTCCTCGATCCCCGCCGTCGGATCGAGCCCCTGGCCGAGCTCTTCCTCCTCCTCGCCGATCGCCATCAGCATGTGGAGGAGCTCATAAAGCCGGCCTTGGCCGCGGGCAAGACTGTGATTTCCTCCCGCTACACCCTATCCAGCTTAGCCTATCAGGGACGAGGAAGGGGGCTGTCCATGGACCTTGTGCGGCGCTTGAACGAGCTCGCCACCGGGGGGTTGCAGCCCGATTACACCTTTCTCCTGGATCTGCCTCCGGAAGTCGCCCGAGAACGCACCGCGGACCGGGATCGGTTCGAGGCCGAAGGGATGGACTTCTATAGCCGGGTACGGGAGGCCTACCTTGAACTCATAAGGGAAGTGCCCAACGGGCATGTGATCGACGCCACGCTACCGCCGGAGGAAGTCAAACGCCGGATCCTGGAGCGGCTCCCATTGGTCTGAGGATCCCGAAGACGCTATCCTTGGTACAGCTGCTTGAAAAGGAGGGACACGATGGAACTTGAGGTTCTCCGGGAGGACCTGATTTTTGGGGCACGCACCGCAGGCCATGCTCTGGCGAGCAAAAGCTCCATGCCGATACTTTCCGGGATCTTGCTTCGTACTGGGGAGGACGAGCTGGAGCTCTGCGCCACCGATCTGGAACGGGCGATTCGCTGTCGAATCCCTGCGCAGATAAGGGAATCGGGCGAGGTCGTCCTCCACGGGCAGGTGTTGGAACAACTCGTTGCCCGCCTCCCGGGAGAGGACCGGGTGGAGTTGGCCTCCGTGGATGGAAGGGTCAGGTTGAGTTGCGGTCCCGCCACGTTCGAGCTTCTGACCCTTCCCGCGGACGAGTTCCCCGAGCTCTCGACCCCAACGGGCGAGCCCACCTGCCGTCTGTCCCGGGCGACTTTTATCCAGGCCATACAGCAGACCGCCTTCGCCGCGGTGAAGGCGACCGAAACTACGCGCCTGGCCCTGACCGGAGTGAACATGGCGCTGCGGGAAGGGAAGTTGAAGCTCGCCGCCACCAACGGGTACCGGCTGGCGGTGCGCGAGATGCAGGTGGACGGACTGCCGGAGGGCATCGCTCATAATCTTCTCATCGATGCCCAGGTGATGACGGACCTCATGAGGGTCTTGGGAACGGTGGGGGCCGAGGATGTGCTCCTCTTCCTGGACGAAGGACAGGTCCATTTCTCCGCTGGCCCCCTGGTGTATACGGCCCGCTTGATACAAGAGGAGTTCCCGGATTTCGAACGGGTGATCCCAAAGGAAAACGATCTTGGACTGTTCTTGCCCCGGGAGGAGTTCCTGGCGACCCTGAGACGGCTGGAGATCACCGCTGCCGAGGAGTCCGGTGCCGTAACCCTCAAGGCCTCCGCTACCTCCGACACTCTGGAGGTCCACTCCGCCTCCCGGGAGAAAGGCACGGGCATGGAGCAGATCCGCTTGGTCAAGGCTCCAACGCGGGGGATCGAGATCTCCTTCAAGGCGGAGTACCTCATCGATGCCCTCCGCCGCATGGAGTCGGATCAAGTGGTACTTTGGCTCTCGGCCCCGGATCGAGCTGGGTTGCTGGAGCCCGCGGGGGATATCGCTCCCAAGGACGAGGGGTTTATCTACGTATGCATGCCCGTGAGGCTGCTGTGAGTCCTCAGCGAGGGACCTTTTCCCAATCCGCCAAGAACCGCTTAATCCCCTCATCGGTGAGGGGGTGATGGAAAAGCTTTTTGGCCACCGCAGGGGGGACTGTAGCGATATGGGCCCCCAGGAGCGCCGCTTCCACCACGTGGCGTACGTGCCGGACACTCGCCACGATGATTTCGGTTTTGAATCCGTAATTTTCGTAGATCAGAAGGATTTGAGAGATAAGCTCCATCCCGTCGCCAGCCCTGTCGTCGATGCGCCCCACGAACGGAGAGACGTAACTCGCGCCAGCCTTGGCCGCCCAAAGGGCTTGGGCGGGGGAGAATACCAACGTCACATTGGTGGGGATCCCCTCCGCTTCCAGGGCCCTGACGGCTCGGATACCCTCGGTGCCCATGGGGATTTTGATGACCACGTTGTCAGCGATCCGGGCCAGCTCCCGGGCTTCGGAGATCATGCCCTCGGCGTCCAGGGCGGTTACCTCCACCGATACCGGCCCCTCCACCATGTCGCAGATCTCCTTGATCGCTTCCCGAAAAGGTTTCGCTGCTTGAGCCAATAGCGTGGGATTGGTGGTGATCCCATCGATCAAGTCGACGAACTCACGAATTTCTTCTACCGATGCAGTATCGAGAAAGATCCTCATCCTCCACCCCCTGGGACTTCGTTTTTCGACAACGGAAAGATACCATGCACCAAAACTCAATTTCAAACGTCATTTTCGTCGGCTTTTCGATGTGAACCTTGGGGACTTACAATTCTGATCGAGGGACTCCTCCGAGAGAGGGCAATGGGGAAGCCGGAAGGAAAGGGACTCATGGATTTAGTGCGTAACCGCCTCGGTACTGGGGCGACCGTGGACGATCTGGTGGAAGCTCTAGGGCCCAGGGGGTTTGGGGCCTTGATTTCCCTCCTCGCCTTGCCCGCCGCCCTTCCCTTCCCAGCAGCGGGATATGCCATCCCTTTCGGGATGGGGATCGTGATCCTGGGCCTAGGACTCGCCACAGGGAAGGGACGCCCATGGCTCCCGGCACGGATCCTGAAGCACCGGCTTCCCCTGCCGCGCCCCGACTCCAGGATCTGGCGGGTCCTGGCGTACCTGGAATCCCTTTTCCGGGAGCGTCCCCCCAAACTGCAAGGCCCCTTGCGCGTTATTGCTGGAGCGGTGACTTGCTGCATGGGTGTCCTCATGATGATCCCCATCCCCGGCACCAACACTTTGCCCGGGGCTTCCACATTTCTCATGGGGTTGGGGCTCCTCTACGGGGATGGGCTGTGGACCTCAGCAGCGGTGGCGTTGGGAGCAGGGCTGTTGGGCCTTTATGCCGCGGCAGCCGTGAGGATCTTCCGGTTGGTGCACCTTTTCCAATGAGTTTTCGGTTAAGATTAAACGGACGATGTGGGTTTTGGGAATCGATACGGCTGGTGACCGCGGAAGCGTCGCTATCTGGCGGGAGGGCGAAGAGCCATTTGAATGGCGTTTTCCCGCGCGTCGCCGCCATGCCGAACGGTTAGCGCCCGCGGTGCAGGGAGCGTTGGTTCAGGCCGAGATCGAGCTAGGCGATCTGGGGTTGATCGCCGTGGACGTGGGCCCCGGTTCGTTCACGGGAATCCGTATCGGGATCGCCTTCGCTAAAGCCATGGCCCAAGCAGCGGGGCTGCCGCTTGTGGGAGTGCGCCAGTCGGAGGCGGTGGGCCTTCCAGTGACGAAGTGGTATCCCGGCAGGGTGGCAGTGGTAATCTACGACCGACGCAACCTCCTCTACTTCGCCTGGGCGTTCCCGGAGCGGGTGACCCGGGAGGAATCCCTCTCAGTAGAGGAAGCCTTGGGGAAGCTTGGGGAAGTGGAAGGTCCACTATGTATCGTGGGCACAGGGGTTCTGAGGTTCCGCGAGAGATTAGCGCGGAAGCTTTCCCGCGCTTATATTTTAGGTGACGAGTGGGCGTACCCCAGCGCCGCCACCGTTGCGCGTTTGGGATACATGAGGTTCCGGCAGGGGGGCGATTTCGACCCCAAAGCGTTAGAGCCAAATTACGTCCAACCACCGCTGGCCAAGGAGGGAAATTATGGGTAGGAAATGCGAAATCTGCGGCAAGAAATCCGATTACGGACACTCGGTCTCCCACTCGGGCCGGAAGTCGCGACGGATTAGGGCCCCAAACTTGCAGCGGGTGCGGGTCATCTACCAAGGGCGTCGCCAGCACATGTGGGTTTGCACCCGCTGCATCAAGGCGGGGAAGGTTTTGAAAGTGTGAACCCTGAAATAGTGATGAGCGTTGTCTGAGTCCGTGGACGGATTGCGGGAGATTTTCGACCGCGCTTGCCCGTCGCCATCGTTTCGATGGCGGGTCGGGCTTTTTATTTTGGCTCAAAAAAGAAGGCCGCGACGAAGTGGCAACTGACCTGAATTCTTATCGGCCTTATACGGAAGACATGGGCTTCCTCGGAAAATGGGAGGACGGAGAGACGTGCGAATAGGCGACGTAATGGAAGCGGCGGTTTCCGAGTTGCAGAAGGAAGGGGTCCTGCTCCGTTTCGGGGATGGGGAAGGTTTCCTACCCCGCACCGAGGCCTCCGAAGAGCTTCGCCCAGGACAGCGGCTTTTGGTCAAGGTAATGTCCATAGACGGTAAGGGAAGACCCATTTTCTCACAGAAGCAAGTCACCGAGACCGACCGAGAGCTCTTCGAGCTGCAACGGGAGGCGGAGAGGATGCGGCGGTTCTTGCGGGAACGCTGCATCTCGCCGCCCGGGATGGCCTCGCGACCGCGGGAGGTCCCTGTGGAGGAACGCCTGGCCCGGTGGATGGCCGAGGCGGAACGGACACTTGAACGGCTTAGGCGCCGGAGGTCCCGGTTCGGGCTCCGCGGATGACTGGAGGGAGGGATGCCAAAGGGGATCGTTATTGTGGAGAAGGAGCGTTGCAAGGGCTGTGGCCTCTGCATCGAGGCCTGTCCGTTCGGGGTGTTGGGGTTCTCCTCTGATTACAACTCCTCGGGCTATCGTGTAGTCCACATGGAACATCCCGAGAAGTGCACCGGCTGTGCCGTCTGCGGCTATGTATGCCCCGACGTGGCCCTGGAGATCTACAGGCGGGAACCGGTGGGAGGGACAGTATGAGCCGGGTGTTAATGAGGGGGAACGAGGCCATCGCCGAGGCGGCGATCCGTTCCGGGCTCAAATGTTACTTCTGTTATCCCATCACCCCCCAGGGGGAGCTGGTGGAGTACATGGCTCGGGAGCTCCCCAAACGCGGCGGGGTGTTTCTCCAGGCGGAGTCGGAGGTAGCGGCCATCAATATGGTATATGGGGCCGCCGCCGCAGGCGTGCGCGCCATGACCTCCTCTTCATCTCCGGGGATAAGCCTCAAGCAGGAAGGGATCTCTTACATCGCCATGGCCCGGCTCCCGTGTGTGATCGTGAACATGATGAGAGGGGGGCCGGGTTTGGGAAACATCGCCCCGGCCCAGGGCGACTATTTCCAAGCCACCAAAGGCGGTGGCCATGGCGATTACCGCCTCATCGTCCTCGCTCCCTCCACGGTCCCGGAGGCGGCAGAGTTGGTGCGTTTGGCCTTCGATCTTTCCGACAAATACCGGGTTCCCGCCATGATCCTGGCCGACGGGATGATCGGACAGATGATGGAGCCCGTGGAGCTTCCTGAACCTGTGGACCCCGGAAAAATCCCCCCCAGGCCATGGGCCGTAACCGGGGCGCGGGGGCGGGGGAAGAACGTGATCTCCTCATTCGACCTGGAGCCGGAGGGGTTAAGAGAAATGAACCTCGCGCTGCAGGCGATATACCGGGAAATCGAACGGAACGAGCCACGCTGGGAGGAGGTGGAGACCCGAGACGCCGACCTCATCGTAGTGGCTTATGGGACCATGGGGCGTATTGCCCGCTCGGTGGTCCACATGGCACGAAAAGAGAAGCTACGGGTGGGGCTCTTCCGTCCCATCACCCTGTGGCCGTTCCCATATGAACCTCTCCGGGAGCTGGCCGAACGGGCCGAAGTGATCCTGACCGTGGAGCTCTCGGCGGGGCAGATGTGGGAGGACGTGAGATTGGCGGTGGAAGGGCGGGCTCCCACGCCCTTCTTTGGCGAGCTTGGCGGGGTGGTCCCATCTCCCAAGCGGATCCTGGAAGAGGTGAAAAAGTATGCCGGTTGAAACCGCGGTTCCTGCTGGTTACATTCGGGTTTTCGGAAAACCCAAGGCTCTAAGTGATGTTAAGTACACCTATTGTCCGGGTTGTCATCACGGGATCGTCACCCGGTTGGTGGCCGAAGCGATAGACGAGCTAGGGATTTTGGAGCGGACGGTAGGAATTGCGCCCGTGGGCTGTGCGGTATTCCTCGACCGGTTTATGAACTGTGATTTCGTGCAAGCTGCCCATGGGCGGGCGTGCGCGGTGGCCACGGGAATCAAACGGGCCCGCCCGGAATTGGTGGTTTTCACTTACCAAGGAGATGGAGACTTGGCAGCCATCGGGACCGCCGAAACGATCCACGCCGCCAATCGTGGGGAGAACATCACCGTGATCTTCGTGAACAACGGGATCTACGGGATGACGGGCGGGGAAATGGCCCCCACCACCCTGCCCGGCCAGCGCACCACCACCACCCCCTGGGGACGAGATCCGCGTTTACACGGATATCCCCTCAAGATCTCGGAGATGTTGGCACAGCTGGACGGACCGACGTACATCACCCGGCAAGCGGTCTTCGATTACCCCCACATCGTGAGGGCCCGACAGGCGATCCTCAAGGCTTTCCGCAACCAACTCGAGGGGAAGGGCTTTTCCCTGGTGGAGATCCTCTCCACTTGTCCCACCAACTGGCGGATGTCCCCCCAGGAGGCAGGGCGGTGGGTGGCGGAGCACGTAACCAAGCACTATCCGCTTGGGGACCTAAAAGACGTGAGGTGAATCATGGAAAAGGCTGTGATCTTAGCGGGTTTCGGCGGGCAGGGGGTGCTCCTCGCGGGGAAGATCTTGGCCCGGGCGGGAATGAACCGGGGC
>MTNL01000079.1 GCA_002010365.1 Candidatus Acetothermia bacterium JdFR-50
AGAGGCAGCGGGTGGGGTTGGCCCGGGCCATCCTCATGGACGCCCCCATCCTGATCCTGGACGACACCCTCTCGGCGGTGGACGCCAAGGTGGAGGAGGAGATCATCGGCAATCTCCGTGGGGTATTGAGGGGACGCACCTCCATCGTCATATCCCACCGCATCTCCGCCGTAAGGGAAGCCGATTGGATCGTAGTGCTGGAGGACGGGCGGATCGTGGAGGAAGGGGACCACCGGCGGCTGGTGGCCCGGGGCGGCCTCTACGCGAGGCTCTATGAGCTCCAGATGAGCTTGACGCGATGAGACACGGAGCGAGCTACCTGGAAGAGGAGAAGCTGGGGAAGGCCTTCGACGCCCGGCTCCTGCGCCGGCTGTCCAAATACCTACGCCCCTATGTATGGCTTTTCGTGCTCGCTTTCTTCCTGAGCGCCGGGATCACGGTGATCGAGATCGCCCTCCCCTACGTCACCAAGACCGCCATCGACTCGGTACTCACCCTCCCCTGGGTGGAGGTCGTCTCCGATGCCCCTCCGGCGGAGGGGGCGATCCCCCTGAATGGAGGCCGTTATCTCGTGCGCTATAGTTCCCTCCCGCGGGCGCTCCGTGAGGAGCTCGAGCTCCAAGGGAAGCTCGGTGGTCGTTACCTCTTCGTCCCCGAGGGAACCCCGGGGGCGGAGCTTGCCGGGAGGTACCCCGAGCTCTTCGCACGGCTCCCCGAAGGCTACGCTATCTCCGCCTCCAACCTCGAGCGGATCCCCCGGGAGGAGCGGCTCCCGTTGCAGGTGGGTGCCGTGAGGATGCTCCTTTTGCTCGCCCTGGTGTTCGTGGGGTTCCTTCTCCTGCGGTTCCTCCTCTCTTACGGGCAGGTCTTCACCCTGCAGTACGCGGGCCAGCGGATCATGGCCGACATGCGCCGGGAGATATTCGGGCACCTTTTGCGGCTCCCCATGTCGTTCCTGGACAAGCAACCCGTGGGGCGGCTGGTGACCCGGGCCACCAACGACGTGGCTGCCATCAACGAGATGTTCACCCAGGGACTGGTGAACTTGGTCCAGGACATCTTCATGATGGTGGGGGTCATGGTGGTCATGTTCCGGCTGGAACCCCGGCTGGGTCTTTTGCTTCTGGCCTTCGGTCCCGTCCTCTTCGCCCTGGCGGTCTGGTTCAGGAAGGAGGCCCGGGCCGCTTACCGGGAGGCCCGCCGACGCCTGGCCCGCCTCAACGCATACCTCCAGGAGGCTCTGTCGGGGATCCAAATCATCCAGCTGTTTCTCCAGGAGCTTCGCTCTTTCAAGCGCTTCGCGGAGATAAACCGCGATTACTACCGGGCGCAGATGAAGTCCCTTCTGGTCTACTCTCTCTTCGGGCCGGCCATCTCCGCGATGCAGCACATCGCCATCGCTCTACTCATCTGGTACGGGGGTAAGGGGGTACTTTCGGGTTCCCTCACCCTGGGAGCACTGGTAGCGTTCACCAGTTACGTACGGATGTTCTTCCAGCCCCTCTCGGACCTCTCGGAACGCTACAACATCTTCCAGGCCGCCATGGCCGCCGCCGAGCGGATCCTGGGGCTCTTGGGACAGCCCCCGGAGGAGACGGGGGAGCGCATCATTCCGGACCTCCGGGGGGAGCTCGAGTTTCAGGACGTGTGGTTCGCCTACAACGACGAAGAGTGGGTGCTCAAAGGGGTATCCTTCCGGGTGCGGCCCGGGGAGCGGGTGGCCATCGTAGGGCCCACAGGATCGGGGAAGACCACCATCGTGAATCTCCTTCTGGGCCTCTACCGTCCCCAGCGGGGGAGGATCCTTGTGGACGGGGTGGACCTCCGGGAATCGGATCTCGAGAGCTTCCGTAAGCGAGTGGCCATCGTCCCCCAGGACGTCTTCCTCTTCGCCGGCGACATCCTGGAAAACATCCGACTCTGGGACGAGCGGGTCTCCATGGGCTCGGTGGAGGCGGCGGCGCGGAGGGTGGGCCTGGAGGAGCTCCTCTCCCGCCTGCCCCAGGGTTTCTCCACCGACGTGCGGGAGCGGGGAGCCCGGCTTTCCCTGGGAGAGCGGCAACTCATCTCCCTCGCCCGGGCCCTGGTGGCGGACCCCCGGATCCTGATCCTGGACGAAGCCACCTCCAGCATCGACTCTCACACCGAGGCGCTGGTGCAGCGATCCCTGCACGACCTCATGCGGGGGCGGACCACCATCGCCATCGCCCATCGCCTCTCCACCATCCGGGATATGGACAGGATCTTGGTCCTCCACGAGGGGAAGCTGGTTGAGGAGGGCACGGTGGAGGAGCTCCTGGCCCGAGGGGGCCTCTTCCGCGCCCTGTGGGAGCTCCAATTCAAGGGGGCCGGCTCAGCGGCGGATTAGCTCCACAAGATCCAGCCCCCTGCCCGCGCGGATCGCCCCCCGGATAGACTCCATCAGGCGCACCATGAACCGTAGGTTGTGGAGGGTGGCCAAGCGGAAGTAGGTGAGCTCGCCACAACGGAAGAGGTGGTGGAGGAAGGCCCGGGTGTAGCGGCGGCACGTGGGGCAGTCGCACCCCTCCTCGATGGGACGCTCATCGCGTCGGAACCGAGCGGCCTTGATGTGCAGCCGGAACCCCTCCTCTTCGGAGGAAAGCAACGTGCCGTTCCGGGCCATGCGGGTGGGGGCGGCACAGTCGAAGGTGTCGATCCCCCGCGTTACCGCCTCCACGATGTCCTCCATCGTCCCTATCCCCAAAAGGTGCCGGGGTCGCCCCGGGGGAAGCTCCGGGATCGTCCACTCCAGCACCCGGTACATGTCCTCCTTAGACCGGCCCAGCGACCCACCGATGGCGAACCCGGAGAAATCCATCCTCCCGATGACCCGAGCGGAACGGCGCCGCAGGTCCTCGAAGGCCCCCCCCTGGACGATCCCGTAGAGGACCTGATGGGGGTTCGGGCCGAGATCCTTTGTTTTCCCGAAGGCCATAAGGGCCCGCTCAGCCCAGCGGTGGGTCCGCTCCATGGCCCGGGCGGTGTAGTCCCGGTCGTGGAAAGGGGAGGTGCACTCATCGAGAGGCAGGATGATGTCCGCCCCCAGTAGCCTCTCCCAGCGGATCACCCCCTCGGGGGTGAAGCGGATCCAAGACCCGTCGAGAAGCGACCGCACCCATACGCCCTCCTCCTCCACCCGCACCAACGACTCCCCCTTGGGCCGCGGCGCCTCCTCCCCGGGGAAGATGGGGGCGATCTTCCCCACCCCGTGCTCCATCCCCGCCCCAAGCGAAAAGACCTGGAACCCGCCGGAGTCGGTCATCCAGGGGCCGTCCCAGGAGGAGAACCGGTGCAGCCCCCCGAGCTCCCCCACCAGCTCCGCTCCGGGCCGGAGGATCAGGTGATAAGTGTTTCCGATCAGGATCTGGACGCCTATCTCCCGGAGGTCATCCACCGAGAGGGCCTTCACCGTGGCCCGGGTGGCCACCGCCACGAACGCCGGGGTTTCCACCCGCCCGTGGGCGGTAATCAACACCCCCACGCGGGCCTCGCTCCGGGGATCCCGCGCCTCGATGTGGAACTCCATCAGTAGAAGATGGTACGGGTCCGGTGGTGGGGAAAGGGAAGGTCCCTATCCTGGGAAAGGTTCCACAGGAGCCAGTCCACCTCGAACGCCCGCGCCCGCCACCCCAGATGCGAAAGTTCCCCCACCAGGAGCTCCACCGCGTGCACGGTGGCGGCCCGGATCTCTATCTCCTCGTCGGAGCCCGCGGGGATCTCCCTGTAAGCGTCGATCCGGGCGGCCAGGGTGGGGTACATCATCAGGATGCCGTGGGCCCGCAGGAGCTGGGGGAGCTTGTAGTCCGCGAAGGCGGTGAGCCAGTCCATATCGGGGAGGTCCCCCGGACCCTTCCCCCCGAACGCGCCGTGGACATCGGAACATAGGATCTGGGCCCGCTTGTAGAATGGGACCCAGCGGCCTCGGTAGAGGCAGGCGTCGCGGAAGGAGGGAATATGAGCCGTGACCCGCTCCACGATCCCCGCGCAGCTCCCCACCCCGAGGAACGCCCGCGCCGACCCGAACCGCAGGAGCGCCCGCCCCACCTCCTGGACGACCCTTATCCGGGCGGGGAGCAGGGGGATATCGCCTAGCGCCTTCCGGAACCCCTCCTCGGAGATCCTCGCCAAGTTGGCCGGTTCGAAGAACTCCGGGAAATCCTGGGCGGCACGCTTGAGCCCGTAAGCGAGGGCGTAGTAGCCGTCAAGTTTTTCACCCCGGGGACCCTCGATGTGCCACCGAGCCTTCCCCGGCCAGAAGCAAAAGTTCAGGGCGTCGAGCACGAGGAGGTACCGCAGGGTGAGCTCCTCGCCCCCGATGAAGTGGTGTTCCTCGGGCCACGCAGGGATTTCCGCCTCCCGGAGTACCCGCGCCAGGTCCCGCAACGCCCCAGGTTCCAGGGAGACCCAGCGGGCCCGCCCCATGATCCACCGCGCTGCCTCGCGTACGGGGTTAGCCCTCATCGCCCACGAGGAGCTCGGACAGCTTCCAGATGTAGACGCGGCCGTCCTTGCGGCACGCCACGAGGTATCCCCCGCCCACGTCCACATCCTCCATGGACTCCTTCCCTTCGCCCAGGACGAGGAGGTCTTTTCCCTCCTCCACGTCCCAGAGCCGCACCGTCCCATCCAGGGAGGCGGTGGCCGCCAAGTTCCCGTCCGAGGAGAAGGAAACGCCCCAAATGCAGCCGTGGTGTCGCTGGGCGGAGAAGTAGGGGAACCCGGTGGCGGTATCGTAGATCTCGAACACTTTCCCCGCTCCGACTCCGAGCAAGAATCCGTCGGGGGTGAAAGCGAGATCCCAAGCATGTCCTGGAAACGCGAACAGAACCGTTGCATCGGAGAGGAGGAAGAGCAACCCCTTCTCCGCCCCGCCCGAGGCAGCCCGCTTTCCATCCGGAGAAGCAGCGACGCTCCACACGCTTCCCCCATGCAGCCTCCTCGCCCACAGGGGCTCCTCCTCACCGGGTATCCATAAGGCCACTTTTCCGGTCGAGGTCCCCAAGAGGACCTTTCCATCTGGACCGAACGAAACCGCGTAGACGAAGCCGCGGAACTTCAATTCCGCAAAGGGCTCGTAGTTATTCAAATTCCACACCTTAGCCAACGACCAGCCTCCCGCGGCCACGTACCTCCCGTCGGGAGAAAAATCCACCGTGTGGACGTATCCCTCCAGGGGGAACTTCGCGAGGGGAGGCACCTCTTCAGTGGTGACCCATCCCGCATGGGCTACGAGCTCTTCCATATCGAAAAGGCAAACCCCATCCACCGTAGCCACCGCTAGCAGCCTTTCGTCTAAGGAGAGAGCTACCGCCTTGGCCCAGCCTTCAGATAGGATAAGCACCGTATTACCTGAAGCGACAAAGGCTAACATGAGAACGCAGCAAAACGCGAAAACACTTTTTCTCACTGTGCCTCCTTTTTCCGCCAATACGGGTGACGCACCGGGTACGAGTATATCCGTGGCCGAGTTCCAGAGGAGCGACAGGGGCACCGCATCCGGGGTTTTTTAAGTTATGGTGTCTTCACGGCAAGTATCGCTGAAGGAGGAGACCTTCTGTCCCCCAAGAATCAAGGATATCGTGACCGAGGCCAAGCGGTTACTACCAAAGGAGCTGCGGTGCATCGGGGGCCTACGGGCCGTTTCAGTCTAAAGCTTTGCTTCCCTCAAGTAGCGAAGGAAAGGGGCGTCCGTTTTCTCCAGGTTCCTCCTAGGCAAAGGCCTTGGCGGCTTCCAGAACTTCCTCGATAGTCCCCTTCATATAGAAGGCCTGTTCGGGGACATCGTCCAGTTCCCCGTCCACGATCATCTTGAAGCCCTTGATGGTGTCTTCGAGGTGGACGTAGACCCCCTTTCTCCCGGTGAAGTGCTCGGCCACGTGGAAGGGTTGGGCGAAAAACCGTTGGATCTTGCGGGCCCGCATCACCGTGGTGCGGTCCTCCTCGGAAAGTTCCTCCATCCCCATGATGGCGATGATGTCCTGCAGGTCCACGAACCGCTGGAGGACCGCCCGGACGCGTTGGGCCACTTCATAGTGCTTGGGTGAGATAATCCGGGGGTCCATAAGGCGAGAGTCGGATTGCAAGGGGTCCACCGCGGGGTAGATCCCCTTCTCCGCCAGTTCCCGGGTCAGGGTGATGGTGGCGTCCAGGTGTGCGAATACCGTGGCCGGCGCGGGATCGGTGAAGTCGTCGGCGGGGACGTAGATGGCCTGGACCGAGGTGATGGAGCCTCGGTGGGTGGAGGTGATCCGCTCCTGGAGCTCCGCCATCTCCGAGGCGAGGGTGGGCTGGTACCCCACCTCCGAGGGCATCCGCCCAAGCAGCGCCGAGACCTCAGACCCCGCCTGGGCGAAGCGGAAGATGTTATCGATGAAAAGCAGAACATCCTTTCCTTCCTCGTCACGGAAGTACTCCGCCATGGTGACCCCGGAGAGCCCCACCCGGAACCGGGCGCCGGGAGGCTCGTTCATCTGGCCGTAGACGAGGACGGTGTTGGGGAGGACCCCGGCCCTCTTCATTTCCAAATAGAGCTCGTTCCCCTCCCGGGAGCGTTCCCCCACTCCGGCGAAGACCGAGTACCCCTTATGCTCATAGGCAATGGCCCGGATGAGCTCCATGATAAGGACCGTTTTTCCTACCCCGGCCCCGCCGAAGAGCCCCACCTTTCCTCCCTTGGGAATGGGGGCCATGAGGTCGATCACCTTGATCCCGGTCTCCAGGACCTCGTCCTCCACCGAGAGCTCCTCCAGTTTCGGAGGCTCGCGGTGGATGGGGTAGCGCACCTTCGCCTCCACCGGCGGCCCCTCGTCGATGGGGTTCCCCACCAAATCGAACACCCTCCCCAGGGTCCCCGGCCCCACGGGGACCGTGATGGGCCCGCCGGTGTCGTAGACCGGGG